>NZ_CAWUDO010000032.1:0-82795 GCF_963920935.1 Nostoc sp. CCY 9925
CCATACCTCCACCAGTGTTTTCATTACCTATGCCTCCACCAGTGTTTTCATTACCCATACCTCCACCAGTGTTTTCATTACCTATGCCTCCACCAGTGTTTTCATTACCTATGCCTCCACCAGTGTTTTCATTACCTATATTTACAACAGGAGTCTGAGGTCTGGTTGTGGTTCCAGTAGAATCAACAGAAACATTATTGTTCGGGGGAATTGTGTTGTTATTATTACTGCTCGGAGTGGGCTGCTCAGTGTTTGAAAGGATTTGCCCGGTTTCTTCAAAGGAGTTTACTGGAGACTCATTCGCTATAGAATCTATTGAGGAATCATTTGTAACAACATCGTTAGTTGTGTTATTTGAAGGGCTACTAGTTAACTCTAAGAAAGATGGGTTTTCCACTACTCCCTGACCTGTCAGTGGGGACTGTGCTTGTAAAGCCGCAACAGTTTCAGCTTGAACGCTGGCGATCGCTGGGTCAGCAGTAGGTGTAGCATTTTGCCTATTTAAATCCAATCCCCGAACCAAATCACTAGTTTCATAAAAATTTCTCAGATCAAAATCGTATAAACCCTGAAATTTGCCTTTAACTATAACCATCAGCTGTCCTGCTTGCAGCACCTGAGTTTGAGAAGCTTCCTTGTTAGAAACTTCAATGCCACTATTTGTCAGGGCACCTACAACCGTGGTATCTGTTTGTTGGTCATAGCGTACAAATAATGCTGAACCACGAATTGCCGCTGCTGCACTTGGGGTTTGTATACGTGTTTGCCCCCTGCCAGGTGGTATAAGCAACAACGCGGTTCCGTTTGACAGTCTAAAGCTGCGAGTTTTGGGTAAAAATTGAAAGATAGCCTGCTCCCCTACTCTTGCCAATGAGCCGTCGTTAAACCGTAAATCCGCTAGAGAAGCTCGACCAGTTGCTAACCCATCCCCAGGAATCATTGCATCTGATTTTTGTGCAGGACGCTTCTTAAGTTTATTTTTGGGTATTAGTTGTACTAAATTACGGAGGTTCTGAATCTCGGCTCGTGTTAGAGGAGTTACAGCACTTGCCCGATCTGGCAAAGGCAGTACCACAATTCCCCATAGACCAATTACTAACAGCGGTAACGATTTATTAAACATAATCTGATAACTTATAAACTTCAACTAATACCAAATACACTAATGCTTTAGGCTGCGGCTAATGGTTATAACCAGTTGTTTGAGGTAAATTTATTTGCAATTTAGCTTACACTTAATAAGTAAAATAAACAAATAATAAGTATGTATCTATTTTATTTAGTTTTTTATTCTAAAACTTACGTTTTATGCAATAAAGTCTAGACAGGTTTAAAGGTTGACGTTCAATATAAATCATTAAATGAATAATGATTTCAAGGATATCTTTGAAAGTATTGAATATTTCATCATATTCACCATGACCCACTGAAAAAGGAGTAAAAAAATCTGAAATTACTCTCGGTAAACGTGGATTTGCGGACAAAGATAAGTATTGAATACAACACTAAGAAGCTTGCAGATATCCTCTGACAGATAATTATTTATTTTCACTTCAACCAACGAGAAGTTTCTGGATGCCTGTTACCAGGTCAATTGACAGGTGTATTTCATTAGCGTTCTTCTATTACTCTCATAATATTTTTATGAGAAAGTCTCACAAATCCTTTGCCAGATTTTCTTTGAGTTAAGAGAGCCTAGGTTAGGATTACATTTGTTAACAATTACTGTAAATGGTACAGTAGGTAATTTGTAGAAACTATAAGTTTCAATGTGATAGAAGAACGGTAATTTAGGTCAGCACAATCAAAATTAATCTTTTATAGTTATCATTTGTCATTAGTAAAGATTTTAGGATGTTTACATTTTATAATCTAGTTCTGTTTGTTCCAATCTATATTATTTAACAATAATTGAGGGAAACTGATATCAGAACAGATGATTATGACCAAAAAAATCTGACAGTAAATCCGAAAAGCAGCAATTTGGCTTTGTAGATATCAGTATATACCTAAAAAGCTGAGCTACATACACTAAATTGTATGTTTTGAGTAGGAACTTATAATACAGCCTCTAGGTCTATATTCGCCAAACGCGTTCAACGCAATCTAACAGATGCGATTCAAGAACTGGAAAAATTTGTTTTTTTGGATTTTGTTAGCTTCCACAACTGGAAGCTGGTTTTGCATCAGAGTAGATGCGGCAGAATCTCCAAATAATGATTTGGCACCAATGGGTCGCACCCATTCTTCCCCAACTTCTCGACAAGGCGCTACGCCAACAGCACAGCAAGTGGGGGAGGAATGGCCGCCTCAAGATTGGTTACTGGGTACTGAGTATCGGGGAAGAAATTCTTTTAAGATTTGGTTGGGGTATGAATCTCCAGTTCCCAGTTCAAAAATTGCATCATTAGCAACTACACAGGTAACTTATCAGCAATGTCAGGATTTAGAACAAGACACAATTAACTCCTCATGCAAGGACTCGAGTCAGTCGCAGACTTTGGATTTGCAGACGCCGTTAAATTTGGCACAGGAAACACCAGAAGTTACACAAGCACAACCAACACCAACCCCAGAAGGTGGCGATACTCTAGAACAAAATGATCCGCCACAGCTAGAATCTCAGCCAAGTAATTTGCCTACATCTCCTCCAGACTCAACAGACCAATTGTTGAATTTACCTGAGATAAATCGTTCTCAAAAGCTAGAAAGGCTAAGAAAGCTGCTGCAACAGCCAAAACAGCCGCCTGAGTCTGATAGCGATCGCGAATTGGGGTTACGCGTGCGGTTACGACCCCTAGAACAACAGCCATTGCCACCGCAACCTGTAAGTAAATTTAAACCCGTTGGCTATTTACAGGGTCGTGTAGGTTACTTCCAGACAACTAATATTTTTTCCTCAAAAAATGATCCAACAGAAGATGGTTTAATCATTTCTGGGCTGACACTAGCCTCTGCATATTTACCTGTAGGATCTAAAACTTATTTAAACGGCTCAATTGATGCCAATATCATTCGATATCTAGATCAATCACAATTTCATTACAACCAGATAAGATTTAATCTCAGTCTTTACCAGCAGTTATCGCGGCGAATGTACGGAGAAGTCAGTTTCAGCAATCAGCAGTTATTTTATGGCAACAACAGCGATCGCCCCAATAGCTTCAAAGCAGGCGATCGCTTTTTAAACGAAAATTCCGTGCAACTGTCTTTCGGACGGCGAGATCCCTTAACCTCAAAATTAATGCTAGATAGCTTCTACGAATTGAGCGTCAGTTTTGCCGATCCTCAAAGTCGCAGTCGGATTATCAATTCTTTTTGGTTTTCTCTAAACTACTACTTGCAAAAGCCTCTCCAAGTTGGTATTGACTACCAAGTCAACTTTTCTGACTTTACACAGCGCGATCGAGAAGACCAATTTCATCGGTTATTCGCACACTTAAATTACCGAATATCTGATTTTAGCAGCATGAATGTCCAGACTGGGGTTACTTTGGGTAGTTCAACCGCCCAAAACATTGATTTTGATGGCTGGTTCTTCAGTATTAATTACAATTTGCAATTAGGCCGGTTTTAAAACAGTGCTGAGTTATGAGTTAGGAGTTTTAATTCTTAACTCCTCACACCTAACTCATAACTATAAATAAGAAATCCAATCACTCCAGCTGCCAGCATAAAGTTTACCTTTACTGATGTCGGCTAATTCTAGGGAAAGCAAATTTACACAAGCGGTAACGCCGGAACCGCAATAAACTAAGATTTCTTTGGCTGTTTGTAGCTTCTCCCAGCGACGGCGTTGTTCTGTTTGGGGAAGTAGGTAACCTGAAGAATCTGTAACTTCTTGCCAAGGATAGTTAACCGCACCAGGAATATGTCCGGCAATTTTATCAATTGGCTCACGTTCACCTCGGTAGCGATCGCTTTCTCTAGAATCTACCAGTACCACATCTGGTCTATCTTTATGGCTTTTTACCGCTGCAATATCTACAACTTTTTCTGTTTGCACTTGAGGTACGAACGTCGCCATTCGCGGCTGAGGAATAACATCCGTAATAGGATAGTCAGCTTTTTGCCATCCGCTAAAGCCTCCATCAAGTACTGCGACTTGTTCGTGTCCTAGATAGCGCAACAGCCACCACAAACGAGCTGCAAAAGCAAAGCGTGAATCATCATAAGCTACAACCAGGGTTTTTTGGTAATTTACTCCAATTGATGCAAATTTGTTAGCGATATCATTAGGGTTAGGTAAAGGATGTCTCCCGCCATGCTTACCCACTGGACTGGAAAGATCCTGATTCAAATCTAAGTAATATGAACCCTTAATATGACTTGTTTCATACTGTTGTTGTCCTAGTTGTGGATCGGCTAGAGAAAAGCGACAATCCACAATGACTACCTGCGGATCTTCTAGATGTTCAAACAACCAAGCTGGGGAAACAACAAATTGGGAATTGGGCATGAGGAAATGAGGGGGACGTAGGGACGCGGGGAATAACCAATGACAAATGACTAATGACAAATGACTAACTTAGAAAATTTTACACCTCAGCTCACAGCAGATGGTTCCTTCACTTTCGTTTCTCAAGAGTTTGGTGAATCCTTTCACAGTCATTATGGTGCGAAACAGGAAAGTTTTTTCAAGTTTGTGGAACCAACTCAGCTGACTAAAGCAGCGCAAAAACCTGTCTTGCGGCTGTTAGATGTTTGTTATGGTTTGGGATACAACACCGCTGCTGCTTTGCAAACAATTTGGGCAGTGAATCCTAATTGTAAAGTTGAAGTAATCGGTTTAGAACTGAATCCAGCAGTACCACAAGCTGCGATCGCTCATAATTTGTTCGACAATTGGAACTGCAACTACATTGAAATTTTGTCCCAGCTAGCTTTTGAGAATCAAGTACAAACAGCTTGTCTGAAAGCAAAATTATTGATTGGCGATGCGAGAAAAACAATCGCAGTAGTACGTGAATCAGATTTCTGGGCTGATGCAATTTTCCTCGATCCATTTTCACCACCACAGTGTCCCCAATTATGGACTGTTGAATTTATTAAACAACTGTCATTGTGCTTACATCAAGATGGTTTCTTAGCTACTTATTCTTCTGCGGCGGCTGTACGCACAGCACTTTTGTCTGCTGGCTTGGCTATCGGTTCTACCTCACCGGTGGGCAGGCGATCGCCTGGTACTCTGGCAGCACACATCAGAGAATGGGCAGCAGGAGAGAACGCGAGCAGGGAACAGAAATTTCCTCTGTGCCCCTCCTCTTCCCCCCTTTCTCAAGCTGAGAAACAACACTTACTAACTCGTGCTGCCATTCCCTACCGCGATCCTGAATTGGGAGATCCTAGTCAGGTGATAATCAGGCGACGACAACAAGAGCAACAAGCCTCTTCACTTGAACCTACCTCCCATTGGCGAAAAAGGTGGCTATCGACAACACAAGGCAGGGATTTTATCGGAACTAGTTTGTAGTTGCATAGCGATGTCTACGACGGGCTAGGCCTACGCGACTACAGCCTCGATCGTCAGCGATAGATTCCAGAAAACTTAGACATTTGCCCCGAAAATTCTGATTTCATTTTCTAATACCTAGACAACGAGTTTTTTCGAGCCAAATAATTTAAACTATAATAAGTAGCCAATATTACATGTTTGTTAACAGTATTTAACTATTGCTATAACTGAGTAAGTAAAAACGTGTATACCTAATGATTACCTACAATACTACCAACTACAAAGCTCAGATTTTTCTCGAAAGCACCAAATTACAAGCTTTTCTGATGTTGCTACGTGAAAAATCTCCGTAAAAAGCCTGATTTAACATTTGTAGTAATTTATGATACTGGAATTAGAAGAAAAAAATTTGACAACAATATCCTTTTTATTCGTAACATAAAAAATACATCCGGTGAAAAATCCCGTTCGGCAGCTTTACATCACACATAACCTCTATGGAAACCCTAACTCAAATACAGTCGAATACTAAATTTATTTTTGAAATCTGACACTGTTAACTTGTGGAAATAATTGGAGTCCCTTTGTGATTAAATGGAAATCCAACCATAGAGGCTTTACAGAAGAAATTGATAATGGGTCAAACCCCCTAAGCAAAGTGAAAAGTATCGGTTCAAATCATGCCGTAGGATCGCAAAATATAGAGGGTTATTCTTTAGGCTTATCTCAAGAAGACTTGATGCTTGAAGATGACCAAGCAGTGTCTTCTTGGATGAAAACTGATGTTAATTGTAATCAAGATTCATTGGTCTCTAAAACACTACAAGCCAAAGGTTCCAAAGTGAATGGGTTTGATTTAGATCCACCAAAGGTTTTAGTGGTTGATGACCATGCTGCCAGTCGCATGACTGCTGTTGCCCTGTTGGGGATGGAAGGATACGAAGTTATTGAGGCCGACAGTGGTTCTATTGTTGTGGGATTGGTGACGCAAAAGCAACCAGATTTGATTTTGCTGGATGTGATGATGCCGGGAATGGATGGATTTGAAGTCTGTCAATTACTTAAACAGGATGAACAAACCAGACTAATACCAGTAATTTTTATTACAGCATTAAATGACAGGCGATCACGCATTCGAGGCATTGAAGTTGGTGGAGATGATTTTCTTACCAAACCTTTTGACCGTGTAGAACTCGCGGCACGTGTCAAGTCCTTGGTGCGGCAAAAACGTCTCAACGAAGATTTAGATCATGCCGAACAAGTACTGTTTTCCATTGCCATGTCTATTGAAAGCCGCGATCCCAACACAGGCGGGCATTGTGAACGACTGGTAAAACTCGGACAAGCTTTTGGTGAATACCTCAATCTCTCACGGTATCAAATTCGAGATTTGATGTGGGGGGGTTATCTCCACGATATCGGCAAGGTGGGTATTCCTGATGCGGTGCTGCTGAAAAAAGGCCAACTCACCCCTGAAGATTGGCAGATTATGCGGCAGCACGTTTTAATCGGAGAAAAAATCTGCCAGCCACTACGTAGTATGCGGGGCGTAATTCCCATTATTCGCTATCACCACGAACGATGGGATGGCTCAGGCTACCCCGATCGACTCAAAGGGGATGAGATACCATATTTGGCGCAAGTATTTCAGTTAATTGATATTTACGATGCCCTAACCAGCGAACGACCTTACAAAGAAGCGATGACAACGCAAGAAGCACTTTCTGTAATGCTCAAAGAAGCTGATTCTGGTTGGCGCAATCCCAAACTAGTGCAGCAGTTTGCTGAGTTTATTCACTGTTGTCAAGAAAAATAGAGGGAGTGGGGAGTAACGATCTATAGCTACTGTAATCAATGCTAATGCTAATTAGTACTATTATACTTTAGGCTTTTGATCAGTGAACTTCTTCTGAATTCTGAATTCTTACTGCTTTGCCGATTTCAGGGTTCTATGATTAGCTGGTATGATTTGAGCCTAGATTTTGAAGTACCAACAGCATTAATCACAATTTTACTGATAGCTGATAGCTAATTATGGTAATTGTAGCAATTTTAGCAGCCGGACGCGGCACACGGATGAAATCAGGCTTACCCAAAGTTTTACATTCTTTGGGTGGGCGATCGCTAGTAGAGAGAGTTCTTGAAAGTGTAGAACCTCTTTCACCTTCACGGCGAATTGTGATTGTAGGGTATAAGTCCGAGGAAGTGAAAGCTGCTATGAATTCAATCCCCAACTTAGAGTTTGTCGAACAAACTGTGCAATTGGGAACAGGTCATGCCATCCAGCAATTACTTCCCTACTTACAAGATTACACTGGGGATTTGCTCGTAATGAATGGTGATTTACCGTTAATACGTAGTCAAACCCTTCAGCAGATGTTACAAACTCACGCCCAAAATCAGAACGCCGCCACTATTCTCACCTCACAACTACCCGACCCCACGGGCTACGGGCGCGTTTTTTGTAACGATGAAAATATCGTCCAGCAAATGGTCGAACACAAGGATTGTAATCCCGCTCAAAGAGAAAATCACCGGATTAACGCTGGGGTTTATTGCTTTCGCTGGGAAAATTTAGCTAAGGTACTCCCTCACCTACAAGCAAACAACGCCCAAAAAGAATACTATCTCACTGATGCCGTGACTCAGGTCGGACAAGTAATGGCAGTGGATGTGGAAGATCATCAAGAAATTCTCGGCATCAACGATCGCCTGCAAATGGCCACAGCCTACGAAATTTTGCAAAGGCGAGTCAAGGAAAAATGGATGTTAGCAGGTGTGACTCTCATCGACCCCACAAGTATCACCATCGATGAAACAGTCAAATTACACCCAGATGTAATTATTGAACCCCAAACTCATCTGCGCGGAAAAACGGTGATTCAAACAGGAAGTCACATTGGACCGGGAACTTTAATCGAAAATAGCCAGTTGGCTGAAAATGTCACAGTCCAGTATTCAGTAGTAACAGATAGCACTGTACAAGCAGGTAGCCGAATTGGCCCCTATGCCCATTTGCGGGGTCACGTACAAGTGGGTGCTGGTTGTCGTGTCGGAAATTTTGTGGAATTGAAAAATACACACTTAGGCGATCGCACGAATGCAGCACATCTATCGTATTTAGGCGATAGCGTTGTCGGCCATCAAGTGAATATTGGTGCAGGTACGATTACTGCCAATTATGATGGCGTTAAGAAACACCGGACTAAAATAGGCGATCGCACTAAGACTGGTGCTAATAGCGTTTTAGTAGCTCCAGTTACCTTGGGTGATGATGTGTATGTGGCTGCTGGTTCCACAATTACAGAAGATGTTCCTGATGATGCTTTGGCGATCGGCCGTAGTCGTCAGGTGGTGAAACTAGGTTGGCGTAGGAAGAGTTAGTAAAGCGATAATTAAATCATCAGATTAGCTGATTCAACGAATGGAAGAACTGCTAGAACTTAGCCAACTTCTAGAACAAGGCAAAATCCATGAGGCGCTGGTGTTGGTGGATGAGTTAGAAGAAATCAGCCTGAGTGACAAAATCAATAAAATTGATAGTTATGGGGTGATTCTTCTCATCCATATTAATTAAATAAAAGGCTGAAAAACGTTCTACTCGCTCTTGGGATGTTTCTATTGAAAATACGGTACGGGAAATCAACAAAATAAATAAGCGCCGCAAATCTGGTGTCGTGTACTTGAATCCCGCAGAATTAATGGATATTTTGCAACAAGGATATCAAGTCGCACTCAAAAGAGCAGCGCTAGAAGCTTTTGTTCGCGCAGCGTTCCGCAGGAAAGGGCGTTATGAAGCCCAAGAATTAGCCACAATGGTTGACCAGCACGACATTTTGTCTGAAGCGCTGATATTAATTCAGCAATAGCCTATTAGTTCATTGTCAGTCCATTCCAAGGTGTCACCAATTTTTTCGCCGTCGTGGTAGGCAGCGAGTAAAATTTCGCTGGTTTTACCCCAAGCGATCGCCCCACTAGCATCTAAAGCGATCGCTCCTAAATCTCGTTTATTTTGATACGCTTCCCCCAAGGATCGCTGCATCGCATCCTTGAGTGACATCCCATCTGTGACACGCACAACAATCCTGGCTGCTAAACATTCATCAATAATATCTTCTCCAATACCAGTACAACTAACTCCAGCTTCCTTGGTAGCATAATTACCTGCTGGCATAGCAGAATCACTTACCCGTCCAATGCGCTCAAAGCCTTTTCCACCAGTGGAAGTAGCAGCACTTAGCCCCCCATAGGCATCTAAAGCTACCACGCCGATAGTGCCCCGTCCAGCATTACTGGTTTCTACCAGTTCGGGTTCTGCTATGACGTTAGCCATTGTGCTTTTAAAATTGTCCTGGCGTTCTTGTATCCACTCTTGCAATCGTAAATCAGTTAAAGCGTTATAGCTAGGAATTTGCATTTCCCGTGCTAATTCAGCCGAGCCAAAATCTGACAGCACTCGGTCTGGCGAGCTTTGCAAAAATTGTGCTAACTCAATGGGATTTTTCACCCGCGAGATATTAATTACGCCACTAAATCGCCCTAATGCGCCATCCATCAACGAAGCACTCATGCGGATTTGTCCATCAGATTGCAGTACTGAACCGGTACCAGCGTTAAAGCGGGGGTCATCTTCCAGCATTTGGCAACCCTGTACTACCGCTTCAGAAGCTGTGGCTCCGCATAATAGCGAAGAATAGACTTGTTCTACTACTATATGGAGCGATCGGCGTACCGCTTCCAATCCTCCTTTACCGTGGAGAGAACTACCAGCCCCGCCATGAATAATTAATTTAGGTTGCACCTGTAACTTCATTGATCCTTTGCGCTATTTGCGTCTGTGTTACGGTTAGTTTCATTTTGAGCTTCAGAACGGCGACGACGACAACGTTCTGAGCAGTATTTCACATCGTCCCAGCAATCTTGCCACTTTTTACGCCATGTAAAAGGACGCTGACATACCGGACAGATTTTTGTAGGTAGGTCAGATTTAGAACGAACACGCCCCATATCAATACTGTGTAGATGAGAATTTGCTTTCTGAGAGGGATGGAAAATAATTATAACCAGTTTGCTACGAAGGGAGGATACATTAAGCAAATAAATGTCGTATTAATCTCTCCTGAGACTTATTTTTGAAGTAGCTATCTGGAAAGATAGGATTTGATATTAGATGGCTTTAATTTTACTGTGTACCTCTTGGCAGGTAAATTCAGTGGCTAAAGCTAAGGTAATTTGTTGTCACTCTCTACCAAGTAATCGACTATTGAACTAATAACTCCCTTAAGCATCTGAGGATAATATTTCCCAAGCGATCGCTAACAGTAGAGTTTGCTCAGCTAGCTTTAATATCATGTTCGGGTGAAGACTTATCATTAGGACTGACGCGGAAGGGGACGCTCTGACGCGGAGAAACTTTAATAATAAGTGATTATCCGAACTTGATATAATTCCCTACTTGTACCAATTTCTTCAGATACTCAGAACGAAAATAGTTTTCTTGGGCTAGCTGTAGCTGTTTTGAGGTAATTTTCAATGGCAGCTAGGTGATTCTGGGCTATATGCATCCCCGCTGGGACTTGTTGATCGGCACAAGCGATCGCTAAACGCTAAGGAAGCTACACGAATGAAGCAGATCTTTGTTGCAGAGTTTAAAGGTATTAGCCGCCGCTTCATTTCACTGTTATGCCACCAATCTTTCTGGGAAAACTAGTCTTATTAGCAAATTATTATATTTCCGAGATTTTTATGGAAATTCCTAAAATGCCTGCCTTGCGAAAGTTACTTGCAGGGATGGTACATAAGATTAATCACTCGGTTGTTTTGATTGCCGGAAATTTGCAAGCCACTCAAAAAGAGGTGTTTCATGTCGGCAGTTAGTTTGAGAAAGATTCTTAATAAAGAAGAGTTGCCATCTCTCCTTCAGGACTTAGTATACCAATTGAAGATCGCAATTGATGTTGAACTGCTAGACGGCACAAAACTAATTAGTATTGGCAAGCAAATATTAGAAAATCGATATCCAATTGAGGTTTCAGGAGAAACCATCGGTTGGGTTATTGGCGAACAACAGGCAACTTTAGTAGCAAGTTTGCTTTCCCTTTTGGCAAAACAAGAGGCTGAGAAGAAAATACTCGCTAAAGAATTGCTAGAACGATACCAGGAAATTGATTTATTTGAAGATATTTCGACTCAACTGACAACGAGTTTGGATAGGCGACAGATTGCCCAACTCGTGCTTCAGGAAATGAGCCAATTGATTGAATCGTCAGCAGGCATGATTTTACTGCTAAGTTCCGATGCAGCTGACTTTGAAATCATTGCCGAATTTGGAGTGTTTTTTAAGGAGAATCAGCAAGAACCCGGTAAGGGAATTATTGGCAGCATTGTGCAATCAGGTCGAGCAGAACTCGTCAATGACGTGCAAGCCGATTCTCGATTATGTAAAGAGAAAAACGTCAAGGCATTGATTTGTGTACCTTTAAGAGCAAAAGAGCGAGTAATCGGAGCGATCGCCATTGGCACAGACAAAACTGACTCCTACAGGGCTGAGCACCTGAAACTTGTGAGTATCTTTGCCTCTCAAACAGCGATCGCGATCGAAAAAGCTTTACTTTATGAGCAAAGCACCCAAGCAGCCATCGAAGCAAAAGCGCAGACACAAAAACTTCAACAAGCTCTCCAAGACTTGCAACTGGCACAAACTAAGTTAATCCAAAGCGAGAAAATGTCTTCTTTGGGGCAACTCATTGCTGGAGTCGCCCACGAAATCAACAACCCAGTGAACTTTATTTGCGGCAATTTAAAATATGTTGCAGAGTACGCCAAAGACTTATTACACCTGCTGCAAGACTATCAGAAATTTTTACCTGTGGCTCCTCCAGATCTGCAATCAGAGTTAGACAGTATCGATTTGGAATTTATCATGCAGGATCTTCCCAAACTGCTGGATTCGATGAAATTGGGTAGCGATCGCATTGTGGAAATTGTCCAATCCCTAAAAAACTTCTCCCGCCATGACGAAGCTCAAATCAAAGCTGTTAACATCCATGACGGCATCGACGGGACGCTGATGATTCTTCGCCATCGCCTGAAAGCATCTGCTCATCGTCCGGCAATTGAAATCGTCAAAGAGTATGCCAAACTTCCCCTAATTGAATGCTACCCAGGACAATTAAATCAAGTGTTTATGAACATCCTGGCAAATGCCATTGATGCACTCGAAGAGGCAATGGGAAATGGAGAATGGCGAAAACACGAGTCAGAATTAACTCACAATTTACAAATCACAACTCAACACTCCCCTACTCCCCAAATCACCATCCGCACCCAAGCCCTAGATAACGGGTGGGTTGTAATTCGCATTGCCGACAATGGGCCTGGCATGAAGGAAAGCCTCATCCAACGCATTTACGATCCCTTCTTCACTACCAAAGAGATTGGTAAAGGAACTGGGTTAGGCATGGCAATCAGCCGCCAAATTGTTGTAGATAGACACGGAGGAATTCTCAAATGTCGTTCTCAATTGGGCGAAGGCACAGAATTCTGGATTCAAATTCCGATGAATTATTCAGTAGTAGAAGCTTTAGCAGCGCAAAGTGACACAAATTCTACTTCACCCACTCCCAGAGCCGAACTATGCCCCACTGCCGATCGCGAGGGCTTCATTTCATCAACAATACCAATGCTCAAACCAGCGGATTTGCTCATCCGCCATACTCAACTAATCCAGAGACTTTCCCAGCAGAGTCCAGAGTTTGGCAGTGCATCACCCGATCAAATTTACCAGCTGTTCCAACGCCACCCAATTTCCTTAAAGCTTTATGCCACCTTGTTGTCTTGGTTCTGTTGTCATAATCCCACCCATCTAAATGACTGAGGAAACCTCAACCATGTCTAGCCAAGTTGATGAATACTACCGTCAGCTATTTCAACAATGTCCAGTTGCTCTGGTACTGTGCCGAATGAATGGCACACTGATTGACATTAATCCTGCTTATGCGGCGATTATAGGGCGGACTGTCCCAGAAACCCTGAATCTTAACTACTGGGAGATGATGCCCCAAAACTATGCCGATGAATCAGCGACCTTAGAAAGCCTAAAACGGACTGGCCGCTACGAACCTTGTGAGAAAGAGTACATTCACAAAGATGGGCATTTGATTCCAGTCAGGGTTTCTGGAGTGTTGGTTGAGCAGAATGGCGATCGCCTAATTTTCTCAACTGTGGAGGACATTAGCAACCTCAAGCGTGCCCATCAAGAACGCCAAGAGTCCGAAAAAATCTTGAAACAGAGCGAAGCACGATACCGGTCTTTGGTAACAACTAACACGCAAATTATTTGGGTCAGCACACCAGAAGGAATTTGCTTTGAACTGGCAAGCTGGATTGCTTATACAGGTCAAAGTTTAGCAGAAGCTGAGAATGGAGGTTGGATTGATGCCGTTCATCCCGATGATCGCGCCTACACCGGAGAAGTCTGGAGTGCTGCCGTAGCCAACCGCAGTCTTTATCAAATTGAATACCGAATTCGTGGGAAAGATGGTAATTATCGCTACTTTTGGGTCTGGGGTGCTCCAGTAGTCGAAGAAGACGGCAATGTCCGGGAGTGGATTGGCACCTGCACCGATATTCACGATCGCAAGCTGGCAGAAGCCGAAAATCAGCGTCTTAAAGAACGATATCGCACTTTAGTAACTACTACTTCACAGATTATCTGGGGGGCTACTCCGGAAGGGCTGGGAATCAGCAGTGAAATGCTGACTTGGATGGGCTACACAGGTCAGACAGAAGAGGAAGTCGGAGGTTGGGGCTGGCTAGATCCGATTCACCTTGACGATCGTGCCCACAGTGCAGAAGCTTGGAATAATGCTGTGGCAAACCGAGGTATCTACCAAACTGAATACCGACTACGTGGCAAAGATGGCATATACCGCTACTTCTTTGTCTGTGGTGCCCCTGTCTTGGAAGAAGATGGCAGCATTCGCGAATGGATTGGCACTTGCACTAATATTGACGATCGCAAGTTAGCAGAACAAACTCTGCAACAGAGCGAACAACGGTTTCGCTCTCTGGTGACTACTATTTCACAAATTGTCTGGGTGGCTACACCTGAAGGAGTGGGAATAACCAGTGAAATGCACAGCTGGATGGCGTACACTGGTCAAACTGAAGCAGAATTTCAGGGATTGGGCTGGCTCGATGCTATTCATCCCGAAGATCGTGTGCACACAGCAGAAAGCTGGACTGAGGCTGTGGCAAACCGGAATTTATATCAAAGCGAATACCGCCTGCGTCGAAAGGATGGTACATACCGTCATTTTTCTGTTTGTGGCACTCCCATTCTGGAACCAGACGGCAGCGTCCGAGAATGGATTGGCACCTGCACCGATATTCACGATCGCAAGCTCGCAGAAGCGGAAAATCAACGGCTGATGGATATGTTAAATCATTCCAGCGATGCCGTCATTGTGCGCGACTTCACCACCAATATTATTCACCACTGGAGCCAGGGAGCAGAACGACTCTACGGCTGGAGTTGTCAAGAGGTGAAAAACCGAGCCATTATTCATAACTTGCTAGACACAATATTTCCTAAACCGCTAGCCGAAATCCAGGCTGAGTGTTTGCAGCAGGGTACTTGGGAAGGTGAACTGCAACACACCACCCGGAATGGCAGATTGATCGCTGTCCAGAGTCGCTGGACAGTTCAACTGGATGCATCTGGTCAACCTTGCGCTACCCTGGAAATCAATACTGATATTACTGCCCGCAAACAAGCAGAAATCGCTCTGCGGCAACTGAATCAGGAACTAGAAGCCAGAGTTGTAGAACGGACGGCTGCCCTGGAAAATACTTTAGCAGAAGCTCAGGGTTTAAACGCCATTTTAGACAACTTAGCAGATGGTTTGTTAGTAACAGATATCACCGGACAAATCACCCACTTCAATCCTGCCTTTTTAGCTATGTATGGATTGACAGCCAACATCGTCAAAGGTCACTATCGGGAACTACCGATAGCTGGTTTAGCAAATTTGGTTGAAAAAACTCAGTCCCAGCCCCAAGAAGTGTTTGCTGCTGAAGTTGCCTTAGTAAAAGAACGTATCGGTCAGGCAGTAGCCAGCGCCATTTTTAAAAGGGCGGGCAATGAACCTAATGCCTGCTTTGGTTCGGCGTTACTGATTCGAGATGTAACTGCGGAAAAGGAAATCGACAAGATGAAGACCGATTTTATCTCTACAGTTTCCCACGAACTGCGGACACCACTGACTTCTGTGCTTGGTTTTGCATCCATTATTAAAGAAAAGCTAGAAACTGATGTGTTTCCCATGCTTGCTACCGAAGACCGCAAGCTTCAGAAAACAATTAAACGGGTGGGTGACAATCTCAACATTATTGTGTCTGAAGCAGAACGGCTGACATCTTTGATTAACGATGTTTTAGACATTGCCAAAATGGAAGCAGGTAAAGTGGAATGGCAAATGCAACCCCTCGATCCAACTGAGTTACTAGATTGGGCAACTACTTCCACAGCAGCATTGTTTGAAACCAATGGCTTAGAGTTAATCACAGAGATTGAACCAGGATTACCTCAAGTAATAGGCGATCGCAACCGTCTGTTACAAGTCTTGATCAACTTGATTTCCAATGCTATCAAGTTTACCGAATCCGGTTCTATCACCTGTCGCATCAAACAACAGAACAACGCCATTTGTATTAGTGTTATTGACACAGGCGTTGGCATTGCACCCGAAGACCAGCCGAAAGTGTTCGAGAAATTCCGGCAAGTTGGCGATACCCTCACCGACAAACCCAAAGGTACAGGCTTAGGGCTGCCCATCTGCAAACAAATCGTTGAACATCATGGCGGTAGAATCTGGGTAGAGAGTGAGTATGGCAGAGGTAGTACGTTTTCGTTCATCATTCCCATCTACACCACTAACCACAAAACCAGTGCCAAGCTCAATCTAGATGCCCTAGTAAAACAACTCAAAGAACACGTCATCACAACAACCGCCGTCTTGAACGAAAATCGCAAAACCATTTTGGTGGTAGATGATGATGCCAACATTCGAGAACTACTGCGTCAACAGCTAGAAAACGAAGGCTACAACGTTCGAGAAGCCAAAGACGGCATGGATGCAATTCATCAAATCAAAACAGCCCGCCCTGATTTGATTCTTTTGGACGTAATGATGCCTCAAATCAACGGCTTTGACGTAGCAGCTGTCCTGAAAAACGATCCTCATACCGCAGATATTCCTATCATCATTTTGTCAATTATTGAAAACAAAGAACGCGGCTACCATATTGGCATTGACCGCTATCTTACCAAACCCATCAACACAGAAAAACTCCTTGCTGAAATTGGCTTACTAGTTTCTCAAGGTACTTCCAGTAAAAAGGTATTGGTAGTTGATAAAAATGCCTCAACTTTAAAAACCATATCAGATGTGCTACAAACTCAGGGATACAACGTAATAGAAGCTTCTAATCCTCAAGAATGCATCCATAAAGCTTTGTCAGCTAAACCTGACATGATCATTATTGATTCTATGTTTTCTCAAGAAACCGATTTGGTCAAAACTCTACGCTTTGAGAAAGGCTTGGAGAATGTATTCTTCATTATGCTGTCCGATCGCTAATTTAGGGAATGGGGAGTAGGGTACATAAGGGATAAGTTGCAGCACTCTTTCCCCTTTGCCCCTTTGCCCCTCCACTCCTTTGCCTCTTCCTACTCCCCAATTTTATGACTCAAAAAATTCTGATTGTTGACGATGAACCCAATATCTTGATTTTGATGGAACAAGCCCTAGAAGATTTAGAAGATGAGGGGGTTGAACTTTTAACTGCTAAAAATGGTGAAGAAGCTCTCGAAATGATTAAAACTGAAAAACCAAACCTAGTTTTTCTCGATGTGATGATGCCTAAAATGAATGGTCTAAAAGTCTGCCAGATTGTAAAACACGAACTGCAAATGACTGACGTTTACATCATAATTTTGACGGCTAAGGGACAGGAATTTGATAAACAAAAGGGAATTGAGGTTGGTGCAGACTTATATCTGACTAAACCATTTCGCCCCAAAGAAGTACTTGAAAAATCAATGGAGGTGTTAGGCTTTTAGATTACCTTTGAGAAGGTTATAGCAATTTGAAAAAAGAATCTGACAGATACATACTCCTGGGAGCATCTCACTTTTGTAAAAACACGTTTGCCCTAGCGAATGGAATTCGCGGCTATACAGGCAAAACCCACCTTCGTGGGTTTCAAATTCTTAGAGTCCGCGTAGGCGGACTTCGTTTGTGTAGCTGCGATTTCTAATCGCTTGGTATATTTGCTTAATTTTGACCCTTCTCTGCGAAACGCTACGCGTAGCTTGCTTCCCCGTAGGGGTACGAATCCGCTCAGGGTTAAATTTTGAATTTTAAATTTTGAATTTTGAATTCGGAGCGAAGCGACGTGACTCCTCAATTCTGCTGTTTAAGAATCATTACCTGCTAACGGTAAAACCAATCGGCTGACTACCCGATTATCGGGTAATTGATAGAAGTTCAATTCTCCTCCTAGTTCCTGCATGAGGTTTTGGCAAATTATCAGGTGTAAGCCTGGTGGTTGGTCGAGGCTAGAGGGAGCAAGGACATCTTTGAGTGGATTTTTATTTAACTCTGTTAGTAGCTGTGGTTCAATCGCACCATTGTGTGTAATCGACAGTTCTAGGGATGTCTGATGAGCAGCTCCCACTCTGACAGCAGAATCTAGCCGAAGTTCCGATGGATTTCTCTTGGGATCTGTGGGTTGATGGTCAGTTAAACGCCGACACCAAATGTCAATTCTGCCGCCGATTGCAGAACGGTTACAGGCATTAATCAACAATTCATGGATAACTAATTCAATTTTCATAATATCGCCTGCGATCGCCATTGCTGATTGAGGGTTGGCGCTAGGAACACTTTTGGGTAATAAACAGCTTTTTGGTGATTCTCCATCCTCAATCGGTTGTCCCAATCCATGCACGCCAATCCAGAGTTTTTGTTGTTTGAGTAAATTGTCGATGCGTTCGAGCGATCGCTTTAATAAACTGGCTATGGGCATAGTTTCCCAACTCTTGTGTAGCTGCCATTGCTCTAGTTTTAGCAATCCACTCATGGAGGTGGCTGTGTGGTCTAACTGCCGTAGCAACAGCTGGTAGCGCATCTGAGTCAGTTCATTTGCAGGAATCCCTAGATCGCGTATTTGACTCAGAGACACCGCTGTTATTCTTTGGATTTCTTCTAGGCGACGGTGTTTGTACCAATTGAGTTGTCGTAATTCTTCAGTTGTGGACTCTAGAAGTTGATTAATTTGCTTTTGACGACGCCACCAAGCTAATTGAGAAATCAGAGTTGCTGTGGTATTCAGGCTTTGTTCTGACCAGCGACGCTCTTGAGTGTCTGCTAACAAAACTACACCTGTGGTTTCATGCTCAATATTAGTACGTAAGGCCATGATGAAAATTTGACCTTTGTCTGGCGTATTTAACCATTTCCGAGTTTCCGCAGGTAAATCATCTACCTTGAGGATCAGGTAACTTTCTGTATCTAGTGACCACTGAATTATCGCCTCATTTCGTGTGGAAATTGATGCATCGGCAAAAATTCCAAATTGGCTACTGGTTGTGACTCCAGGTATAATTTCTGCCCAATCTTCACCAGGCGACCAAGAAAATAGTACCGCTAGCGGACAGTTAAGAATCGCTGCTATTTGTTCTAGAACTGTACATTCTAGGTGTTTTTTTCCGGCGTCAATTTTGCTGTTGTAGGATTGTGGCAAAATATCTAGACATCGCTCAAATGCTTGGGAAATTTTTTGCTGGTGCTGGGTGCGGTTGTGCAATTGCCACTGACGAATAATTACACCAATTTGTTGACTTACAGCCCCAAGCAATTCTTTTTCTAGAGTTGTCCAACAACGATGGCTTTCGTGAGCGATGACTAAAATTGCTGGTGGGATTTGACCCTGGAGGCATTTACAAATCAATAGCGATCGCATTCCATTTTCTAACAACAAACCACGCCAATTAAAAAAGCGTAAATCCTCATCTAAGTTCTCAATTTCTATTGCTTCATTTGAACGTTGCAAAAGTTGTCCATCTAATTCTTTGAGAGTATCGAGACCAAATTTTAACGGTCGGCGATTATGGGGCTGACTTTGATAAATAAATTGATAATTATTCTGTTCTGAGTCATACTGCAATAGCAAAAAGCGCGTAGCAGCAAATCGAGTTAAAACTTTTTTAGCAAAAATTTCTAAGGTTTCCTGAAGCTCATATTCGCTATAAATGCCTTGGGCAACTTGGCTAGTCAGTTGAGCATCTTCTTGAATTTGTTTGATAGTACTTTCGCTATTTTCAATGGGAGCAATCAACGAGATTAATCCAGCTGCACCTTGGACAAAATTTTTATCTATCTCTGTCCAAATGCGGGGTTCATTACTTTCCACAGCCAAAAAACCCAGCAAGTTTTTTTGCCAGATAATTGGAGCAGCCAAGAGCGATCGCACTTTCAATCGTTGTAGCAATTTTGCCGTAAAATGACTTTTTAAGGAACTACGAGCATCACCAATGGAAACAATTTGGTTCACTGACAAAGCATAATAAAAATCGCTCAATTCCTGCACCGTCATTCCTGCCGCTGGCTGAGTACTAGAATTAGGATCGATTTTTACAAGTTGATTGCTCATGCGACACCAAAAATAGCGCCCTTCTCGCTCAAACCAATAGACATTTGTTCGGTTAGGAGAGACAAATTTATGGGTTGCTTGCACCGCCGCTTCTAGTTTTTTATTCAGGTTACTCAGGTTGCGTAAATTTTCTAGCAATTCTAATAATGGCTCTTCGGTTCGCTTAACTTGCTTTTGCTGCAAATGCATTTCACGTTGATAAAGCACTGCGCCGAGTTCGCCTAAAACCATCATCAAACGTGCTTTTGCTTCGCCTGTTAGTAGGTAGCCCCAGCGTTCTGAACCCATTAACAGCAAACCTAAACAACGGTCTTTATAGCGAATTGGGATAACAATCGTTCCTTGGATTTGGAATTTTTCTGCGACTTTTCGCCATTCAGCGGCCCGGGTTTCAGCTCGCAAATCAGCTACGCCCAAGGGATGCTGTTCAA
The DNA here is from genome assembly GCF_963920935.1 of Nostoc sp. CCY 9925. Lineage (NCBI taxonomy): Bacteria > Bacillati > Cyanobacteriota > Cyanophyceae > Nostocales > Nostocaceae > Nostoc > Nostoc sp. CCY 9925. The sequence goes on from NZ_CAWUDO010000032.1 coordinate 20,605, forward strand.
TTACTACTTGCTCTAATAAATCCCCAGGACTAATAACAATTTTTTGGTGTAAAAGGCTTGTATCTTTGTTAGGAATTATACCACCTTTACCAAACAATATGTGGTTGAGGCGATCGTAAAGAGCAATCCAAATTAATTTGTAGTCAAACTGTTCTTGAAGATAAGAAATAATAATTTCAATCAGAACATCAACATCATCTTCTTCCCTGAGGCTCTGTAGGACGCGCCCCAATGAAAGGATCTGCTGTTCAGCGGCTATAGTTTTTTGCGGCTGCCCCATCTGATTTATCGTTTTACATAACTTGTAATATATAAGATGCCCAGAAAAGCACTCTGAATAATATCGCCACAGGTATTAAACTAGTCACCAAAACAGTTATTAACAGGTCAATAGTGAAATACAAAAGGTTTTAATTATGAAACAACGCAACTTTCGTACTATCAAGACAAACGGAGTTAGTCTGAGGACAGTTGTTGAGGGTGAGGGACCTCTGTTAATTTTGCTTCACGGTTGGCCTCAATGCTGGTATCTGTGGCGTCACCAAATCGACCCGCTTGTGGAAGCAGGCTTCCAGGTGGCTGTTCCCGACCAACGAGGTTACGGTGGCAGCGATGCCCCAGAAGAAGTTAATGCTTATGACATCATCCATTTAACTGGAGACGTTATTGGCATTGCTGATGCCCTCGGCCATGCAACCTTCACTGTTATCGGCCATGACTGGGGTGCGCCTGTAGCTTGGAATACAGCATTACTGCATGAAGAACGAGTAAATGCTGTTGTTGGTATGAGCGTCCCCTACTCTCGTTACCCAGTGGGAGAATTGACAAAACAAGAGAATTTTGGAGACAACTTTTGGTACATGGTATATTTCCAAAAGCCTGGGATTGCCGAAGCTGAATTTGAAGCCGACATCCGTCGTTCATTACGGATGATTTATGGTATGGGTAGTGGCTCTAATTCTCAAGGAATTTTCTTCAAACCTAAACCATCAACCTCCGGTTTTCTAGACGGGTTAATCGATCCTGAGGAGCAACCTTCGGGGGTAACCCAAGAGGATCTAGATTATTATGTAGAGCAATATAAACGCAGCGGTTTCCGTGGGGGATTAAATTGGTATCGGAACATTGACCGGAACATGGAAGTTACCCCTGAACTGCAAGATAAAAAGATATCACAACCAGCATTGTTCATTGCTGGTGAAAAAGACGTAGTACTCAAGTTTCCTGGAATGAATCTCGATGAAATGAGCAACTGGGTTCCTAACTTGAAAAAGCAAATTATCATTCCTGGTGTCGGTCACTGGGTAAGCGTAGAGTCTCCCCAAATAGTTAATGAAGCCTTACTTAGCTTCTTAAAAGATTTTGCTTCTTAGCAGTGATGTCATGTAAGCTTAAAGACTTATCGTTGAGGCTGATGCAGAAACGCGCAGATGGAAGAACGCGGGGACACAAAGAGATTTTAATGATAAGTCTTTAAGCGGACTTAATAGAACTCCTACAAAATTTTTCAACAAAGCTAAAATCAAAAGCCCACAATTCAGAATTCTGAATTCTGAATTCTGAGTTCTGAATTCTGTTTATATCAAAGCTAATGGATATTTATCAAGTTGCAATTCGTCCACTGTTTTTCAATCTGGTAAAAGCAGACCCAGAGTGGTTACATCAACAGACAATTCGCAGTTTTAATTGGCTATCCCAAACAGGCACTTACCCCCCTGCAAGTTGGGTAAATCGCCGTTTAGAAAAATCTTTGTGTTTGCACGATTCACGCCTAGAACAAAATTTGTTTGGGCTAAAGTTCCCCAATCCTGTAGGTTTAGCCGCTGGCTTTGACAAGGATGGTGTTGCTGCTAACATTTGGTCTAGCCTGGGTTTCGGCTTTGCGGAATTAGGAACTGTAACTTTTCATTCACAGCCAGGAAATCCCCGTCCCCGTTTGTTTCGCTTGCCGTTGGATAAAGCTGCTCTCAATCGGATGGGCTTTAATAATAGTGGTGCAGCGGCAATGGCAGCAAGATTGGCAGGGGAAAACAAGGAGTTAACTCGGTCAATACCCATAGGAATAAATTTGGGTAAATCTAAAGTAACTCCTCTCGAAGCTGCGGCACAGGATTATCTTGAGAGTTTTCGCTTGCTCAAGGATTTGGGAGATTATTTTGTTGTTAATGTTTCTTCCCCAAATACGCCAGGGCTACGATCGCTCCAAGATGCTGCCATGCTTAGTGCCATCTTAGAATTATTACAAACAGAAAACGTTGCACAAAAACCTATTTTTGTCAAGATAGCGCCAGATTTAGAATGGGAAGCGATCGCTGACATTATTTCTTTAGCCAAAACCTACCAACTAGCCGGAATTATCGCCACTAATACTACTATCAGTCGTGATGGACTCAAAACTCAGGTGATTGAGCAAACACAGCATACACCCCAGTCAGAAGCTGGCGGAATTAGCGGTGAACCATTGCGGAATCGCTCCACTGAGGTAATTCGTTTTATCTGGCAGCAAACTCAAGGACAAATTCCCATTATCGGCGTTGGTGGCATTTTTTCCCCAGAAGATGCCTGGGAAAAAATTATTGCTGGTGCTAGCTTGATCCAAGTTTATACAGGCTGGATTTATGAAGGTCCACTGATGGTACGCCGAATTCTTAAAGGTTTGCTTTCCCATTTAGAACAAAGCGGATTAAATTCCATCAGCGAAGCCGTGGGTTTAGAAGTAAAAAGTAAAGCCTGAAGCTTCTTTATTTTTGCCTTTTACCTTTTGCCTTTTGCCTTCTTATTCTCCCTCCACAGGAAAAAACTCTTTAGTTTTTTCTGAATATGACCAGGCGATACCATCGGGGTCTTTGCTGCGACTCCACTCAGGGAATTCTGGATCGTTGCGCCGTTTATAAACCGTGCTGGAATAGACATTTAGTCGCTTGGCTAATTCAGATTGAATCAAAGAGCCAAAAACTAATTGTTTTTCTAGCGTTCGTGTTACTTCGTTATGGCTTAGTTGTGGGAGTGATTCAGTTTCTAGTTCTTCCTCCTGTAGTGTTGGTGGCGGTGGTGCTAAAAGCGATCGCGCAGTTTTGGTAACTGGTTGAGCAGGAAGTTGCTTGACAGGCTCACTACTGTCAAGAATATTGCCCAAAATACTGCCAGTTATAAAGTAATAATACTGGCTCTCGTCTTCAGAATTTACGATACTAGCGCCAAATTCCTGAGCTTTAGTATCTAAGTAGCGTTTTGCCGTTGTTCCAGGAAAATTACCCCTGATTGCCAAGTCCATTGGCGTCAGTTTGCCCTGATTTTCCCGAACCAACTGATGAAAAATTGGGTTAACTCGCCGAGTCCACTGTTGCCATTGATATTCCTGCCAAAGCTTGAAGGCAATTACCAGCACAATTGCTGCCAGTAAAATTCTCCACGTGGCAACTAGGAAAATAATCAAAAACGAGAGGGGCAAAAGTATAACGAGAAAAGCCTTACCGTTACCTTCTATGGATTTTTCACTCATGCCGATTTTTGCCAAGTGAATTTTGGAAAATAATATTATTATATTGGCAAAAATTGGGACGTTTTTTTGTATAGTTTGGCAAATTTGTCGGCAAAAATTTTCCTTGATAGGTGTTATAGTCACCAAAATCCAGCAAATTGAACACTAAAAGTGAAAAATCCGGCAAAAATAGTTTGCCTTGTGTAGTGAGCTGTAGCGATGCCTGCGGCGGGCTACGCCTACGCACCTGAGTACACCAATACAAATAAATTAGCTTGCCAAACACTTGACACCTCGTATTACATAAACTACATTAATAATACAAGCTGATGTTCATCAAGGAGTTAGCTTTTGTCAGTAGCGGATAGCTCAAATAATAGAGTCCCCACCTTGCCTGTAAAGGCCGATATATCGAGGGTTATCGCATACAGATAACTAAAACACCCTTGATACAACTTCTGGAGATGCAGGTGAAAATCCTGCTCCGCTAAACCAAATCTAGTCCTGAAATTTAAATTTTGAATTTTGAATTTTGAATTTTGAATTTTTATGTGGTGGATAGCTCAGTGGTCAGAGCGCCTAAATATCCTTATTCACCCCTTGCCTGCAAAGGCCGACGAATTGAGGGTTATCGCCTGCCAAGCGGGAGGTCGCGGGTTCAAATCCCGCTCCACTACACCAAATTCAGTAAAGAGTTACCCTTGTGGGTGGCTGTATTTAATTTTGAATTTTGAATTTTGAATTTTTATGTGGCGGGTAGCTCAGTGGTAGAGCGCTAAAACATCCTTGTTCACCCCTTGCCTGCAAAGGCCGACGAATTAGGGTTATCGATTAGGGTTCGAGAGGTCGCAGGTTCAAATCCTGCTCCGCCACCTTTGATTTTTGCCTGCAAAGGCCGGGAGATGAAGCGATGAATTACAACTTCTTCACTAAAAAGAAAACAACTACACCACAAAATCAGCCTATCCCTGGAAGAGAAGCCGAGATGATTCAGGGACGTTCCGGTGGTTGGATGTTTGATGCTGGCATTTGGAAAATGCTGCGCCGTTGTCTTTTGGTTGGCACAGCGAAAAGCACTTACTATGCTGGGAAACAAGAATTAACTGAAGATTTTGTGGCAGTTGTCAGACAAGCTGTTGCTGAAAATCCCAGCCATGTGGCAGAAGAAATTCTTTATGCAAGCGATGGACGCGCCATCAATAACAGTGCGCCTATCTTGGCTTTAGTTTTGCTGTCAATGGGTGAAACACCAGAGGCAAAACGAGCATTTGGTGAAATTTTCCCCCAAGTTGTCCGCACAGGTAGCCACTTCTACGAATGGCTGAACTACACCAAATCTCTGCGGGGATTTGGCAAAGTGGTGCGAGAAGCTGGTAAAACTTGGCTCTCACGGGAAGATGTCAAAGGTTTAGCTTATCAACTGTTGAAATATCAACAGCGTCAAGGCTTTACCCACCGAGATGCATTGCGGTTGTTCCATGTCAAACCGCCTACAGAAAATCACCGTCAACTATTTGAGTGGGTGGTTAGAGGCTGGGAAGAATTGCCAGCCGACATTCCCTCAGAAGCGTTAGCGCAGATTTGGTGGTATGAGTGGCTCAAGCAGAACCCTACCCAAACCCATGAAGCTATTTTGCAAGGACGCCTAACCCATGAAATGGCTGCACCCGTGGGCAAAATGGACAAAGCTGCTTGGCAGTTGTTATTTCAGGAAATGCCAATAGGTGCAATGCTGCGTAACCTGGGTTCTTTGACTGAACTGGGTGTGTTGCGAACTGACGAAACTGCCAACTTGCAGCGAGTGGAAGCAGTTCTCAACAACAAAGAACATCTGCGTAAAGGTCGCATTCATCCAATTGATGTTTTGAAAGCACTCAAAACATATCAATCTGGTGGTAGATTAGGACGCAGCCAGAAGACTTGGAACCCAGTTTCTCGGATTGTAGACATCTTAGAAAAGGCGGTTGAACTGTCTTTTGATGTTGTACAACCCACAGGCAAAGTCTTCATGCACGCTGTAGACGTTTCTGGTTCTATGGGTAGCTTGGTTGCAGATATGGGGCTGAGTTGTTGTGAAATTGCCACCACAATGGCATTAGTCACAGCAAAAGCAGAGAAAAACTACATGATTCGCGGCTTTGCTACAGAATTCCGCGAATTGGATATCACTGCCAAAGATAGTTTTAGTTCTGCTGTAGCGAAAGCTAGAAATCAGAACTTCGGCGGGACAGATGCATCTGTGGCTTACGAGTGGATGATTAAGAATAAGTTTAAGGCAGATGTTGTCTGCTTTTGGACTGACAGCGAGTCATGGGCTGGGTATAAGCATCCAAGTCAAGCATTGAAGGAGTACCGCAAAAAGGTAAATCCTGAGGCTAAGGCGGTGTATGTCACCCTGACACCTTACCAAATTACCTTGGTAGATCCTCAAGATCCGCTGTCTTGGGATTTGGCGGGATTCGACCCGGGTACACCTCGCATTATCCAAATGCTGGCTACGGGTGAGTTGTAGACATTTGTGGAGGATAAAGTTTTCCTTTATCCTTCATACTTTATGGCGGGTTACCCTTGTTCGCAACTTGCCTTTCGGGGACGAAGAATTTAGGGTTATCGGTTACATCTCCACCATTGTGGGGATTAGCGGGTTCAATCCCCGCACCCGCCTTTTTTATCTCACGCAAAGGCGCAGAGGCGCAAAGAAGAAGGCGATTTAATTTTTAAATCGTCGTTTTTCTATTTCAGCGATGGGTAAGAGTAGGGTGTTTTAGAATTTTATATTACTTATTAAATATTTTGATCGAGAATTTTATTAAACAGTTTTTGATTCTATTATTTCTATAGCCTTTTGATAGTAATCATTTGCTTGCTTATATTCTCCTAAAGCACGATAAGCATGACTTAAATTACAAAAAGTAATATGTAAGCCCTGTCGTGCCGAAGCTTTAAGGTTCAAGTTACTAATATCTTCTGCAATTGCCAATGCTTTTTCATAAAAATCAATCGCTTGGTTATACAGATTAAGCAAAGTGTGTTTAAATTTAAAAGCTAGGTTGTTAAGGAGGCTAGCTTGAGCAATTAAAGCCTCACCCAAACCTTCTAGAGCAAAATAAACTATGCTACTATCACCAATATCTTGTCCAACTTCTAAGCCTTTATTAAAAAATTGAATTGCCTGTTCGTATTGTCCAATTTGATTGTAAGTAGATGCTATATTGTTCAAAATAGCACCCTTAAAGCAATAATTACCAACGTTATTTATAAACTGAGTACCAACTTTTTCTAGCATTTCTAATGAGTTATTATAGTAATCAATTGCTTGCTGATGTTCCTTGATAAAAAGATAAATATTTCCCAAACTTGCGAGTGCAGTTGCCTCTAATTCTAAATTACTAATTTCTTGGCAAATTCTTAAAGATTTGTTTGCATATTCAATTGCTTTTTCCGAATTATTTTGCCGCAAATAAATATTACTTATATTATGAAGTGAAACTGCTTCCCATGATTGATTGCTAATCTTACTTGCTATTGCCAGATGTTGCTCATGCCACTGTAATGCTTCTTCATATTTATCAAGACGTTCATATGCATTACCCAGACTACATAATGCATCCGTCTCAGTTTGGCAATCGCCTAATTCCCGTGCAATCTCAAGTGCCTGTAAACTAGTTTTTATAGCTTCTTGAGGTCGTCCACTATAAAAATAGGCACTACCTAATTTGTTTAAGAGTACTGCCATTTTTTTTATTCCTAAATGACTTTTATCGAATATCTGTAACAAATCTTCATACATTTCACTTAGTAAAATATTATCACCTCTTAAATATAAATATTGATCGATATATACAACAAGTATTTCATAAGCGTGACAAAAAGCCCCTACTTCACACGAAAGATAAAAAATTTCTATAAATGGCATTGCATGTTCTAGTGTCCTCCAACTATCTAAAGTTGGAGTAATTGACAGATAATAAATCATCAATTTTCGGGCAAATGCTTTTTTGTAGAAGGCTTCTTGTTCATTAGATGTTTTCTGTTTGGCATACTGTACAACAAACGGGTGTAACTTATATTTATGTCTTTCTGGCAAGACATCTAGTAATGAACGACTGATAAGATCGTCTAAAGCTTGTTGAGTTTCCCAAGCATTAGCAGGTTCTTCTATATTTTGATTATCTGAAGGTTTTAGCTCAACAGAAATATCATTTTTTAGACTTTCCCAAATACTAGTAAGTTCTTCTGTCTCAATTAAAGCTTCAGATGCTGTATATAGATCAAATTCATTACGAAATATGCTGAGATTGAGAAAAAAACGTTTCAGCTTCGGTGTTAAATCTTCAAAATGTGGTTCCAAAATCCAGATAAACCGAAATCTTTCTTGATCTCGATAAGTCATATGAACCTTATTCAACAATAAGTCAAGTTCCGTAAAACCCAGTTTTTTGGACTTCAGGATATGAGTGCCTGGTTTTAACTTTGATGCCACTAACCGCAACATCATTGGATGTCCATCAAGATATCTAGAAAAATCTTGTAATTCTTCCTCAGATCCGACAATACCTAAATCTGATAATAATTTTGCTCCTTCCGTAGCTTTGAGTCCTGACAACGATAGCCAATGACCATGACCTTCCATGAGTTCTGGTTGAATCTGAGTTGTCAGCAGTATTTTGCTGGTTGTTCCATGTTCAATCCAGCGATTGAAGAAGTATTTGTAAATTTCCTGAAAATTACGCTCCTTATCAAGTAATGTTTCTAAGTTATCGAATACTAACAAGCATGGTCGCTGTCTCAAAATGTCCAACAAAGCAAATATGAGTTGATTTGGTTCCCGCAGTGTTACCAACTCTTCTAAAGATTTCCCAGCTAGTTCAGTCAAAGCTTTCTTGGCAAACACACTGAAATCAGTGCCTTCTCTAACATCAGCCCAAAATCTTGCTTCAAATAGCTGAGATTCATACACCTTGGCTGCTAGACAGGATTTACCTATACCACTTAAACCTTGGATTCCAATAATGTTGATATGGTTATCAGCTAACCAACTAGTAATTTGGTGGATTTCTTCGTCACGGCCTTGCCAGTTTTTAAGCGTTGGTGGATAGTGAATTAAGTTAGCCGAAGAATTAGGCTTCTGTTCGTATTGTTTTATTCGAGCCTCAATTCTCATAACTTCAGCGAAAAAAAACTCCTGAGAATTAACAGGTGCGATCGCTTCCTCACGCCCCACAAAATTAGGATCTTCAAATGTCGTTTTATCTTGACTGAAATTTTCAGTTTGTGATAACTCTGAAGTATTTTGATTTAATAACTCAGGCTTGTACTTAGCAAATAGAGCGATTAATTCTGGAAGCTTTGAACGGCGTTCGTCTGGAAATTCATTATTCAAACCAAATAATTTACAAATTTCCTCACGATGTTTTCTGACAGTTGATTTCTGAATATGCAAAGATTTAGCGATCGCTTCATCTGTTTCGTTAGCCAGTAGTTTTAGCAGTACCTCTCGCCGCCTTTCAGTTAAGCCATTAAATACTGCATTGAAATGTTGTTGATTCATAAGTATTAACGCATCACAACCACAGTACACATCTGTGTACTCTATATAGTCACAAAGACTCACAGCATGTGTATTACTTGTGTACTAAGCTAACGCAAAAGTTGATGTAGTAATTCATTACTCACAAATTATGAAATCTACTTACATCAACGGACGATGCTACTATCAAGGCAATGGTGGCGTTCTACTTCCTGCGGTCACCACAGTTTTAAAAGCAACACAACCACCGGAGTCTCTAGCCGCCCTTTCCTATTGGCGTAATAAAGTTGGCAACACAGAAGCAAATCGAATTGCAGCTAACAGTCGTCGTCGAGGAAATGCTTTGCATCAGTTAATTAAGGAATACCTGGAAGGCTATTCACCCAAACCTGATAACAGCCTAATTCAACCTTACTGGGATAGCGTTCAATCTGTGCTAAATCAACTTAGCGATGTTCAATTGGTTGAACAAGTTGTGCCTAACTATCAAGAACTCTACGCTGGGAAAGTTGATTTAGTTGCTCGTTATCAAGGTGTTCCCCATCTAATTGAATGGACGACAGCAGAGCAACCAAAACTGAGATTTGATAAGCTTTATGATAAGCCTTTACAAGTAGCTGCTTATACTGGTGGAATAAATCGATATTATAGCGATCGCCTCTTTAATTCCAAGATTCAACATGCTCTCATTGTCGTAGCTTTGCCACATGAACAAGCAGAGATTTTTGAATTTGATCGTACAAGACTAATTCATTACTGGAATCAGTGGCTTTGTCGGCTGAAGTTTTTCTACAGTGTGGCTGCTGCATAAAAGTGTGACCCCGCCCGCTAAAAGCGATCGCTTTCTTCTTTCCGTAATTAAGCGATCGCTTTTACCAAGGTATGATTATATACTCTTCTGCCTAGGAATACAAAAATTTATCTTAAAAATTCCCAAGTTTTAGTCAGAAGAAATTATACGTAGTTTAAGTAATATTAGCAATAGTACTTAATAAAGTATACTGAAAATTACGGTGTTATTTAATCACCTACTGGGCCAAATTAGGCAATGAACTACGCCCAGGGAAAAGCGATCGCCAACATCGACCTCTTGTAGAATGAGTATGCTGTCTGTTCCACAACAAAATGTCATGTAACTTAGCAATAATGGAGCGATGCCTACGGGGGGCTGCGCCTACGCTGTTATTTTTGTAGTAATTGCAGTTGAAGCGGCAATCTGCTACATATCAGCTTGTTTCAGTATCGATTTGTCCACCCAAAGACAGTAGATGAAGTTTTGTCTGAATAACTATAAGGGATGAAATAGCTCTGCTTTCCAAAAAGTTGAAAAGGAACAGATTTTTATGACATTTGATTATGATTTGTTTGTCATTGGTGCTGGGCCTGGGGGATTGGCAGCAGCTAAAAAAGCAGCTAGTTATGGCGTGCGTGTTGCCATTGCCGAACAAGAAGCCCTTGGTGGAACTTGTGTAAATCGTGGCTGCGTTCCCAAAAAACTGATTGTTTGTGCTGCTGACTTCGCGCTGCAAAATAAAATGGCGCAAACTTACGGGTGGAGTGATTGTCCAACATACTTTGACTGGACATTATTTATTAAATCTGTATACAAGCATGTTGACAGCATCAACGAATCCTATTTTCAGCAATTGCAGAAAGCTGGAGTTGAAATAATTTCTGAACGTGCCAGTTTTATTGATGCTCATACTATCAGTATTGGTGAACGCAAAGTTACAGCAGACAAAATTTTAATTGCTGTAGGCGGCCAACCCCTCAAGCCGAATATCCCCGGTATAGAATATGCCATTACATCCCGTGAGATGTTTCAGCTACCCTATCTGCCGAAACGTTTGACCATAATTGGCGGTGGCTACATTGGCGTCGAATTTTCCAGCATGATGCACGCTTTTGGCTGTCAGGTGACGCTAATTGAAAAAGAGAAAATGATTTTATCAGGGTTTGATGATGACATTCGCTCTCATGTGCAACAGGCTTTGAGTAAACGCGGAATTAAGTTATTTACCAACACCACCGTTCAAAAAATCAAATATTCAGAAGAGTCTTTGTTGTTAACTATTAATAGCGAGAGTAGAGAAATAGTTGCAGCAGATACCATCCTAGTTGCCACGGGTTACACCCCAAATACTAAAAATCTAGGCTTGGAAAATGCCCATGTTGAAATTGGCGAACATGGTGCAATCAAAGTAGATGAAGAAAGCCGCACCAACCAAGAAAATATCTTTGCTGTTGGTGACTGTACCAACCGCATCCAATTGTCTCCTGTGGCAAAGGCAGAAGGTATTGCCTTTGCCAATACAGTTTTTGGCAACAAGCCACAAAAACTAAATTATGATTATGTGCCCTCTGCTGTTTTTTGCCGTCCAGAAGCGGCTAGTGTGGGGATGACTGAGGCCAAGGCACGGGAAAAATTTGGTGAGTCTGTAAAATCCTACTACAGCGAATTCCAACCACTGTTTTATCAGCTAACCGAAAAAGATAAGCAAGCAAGTATCAAGTTAGTAGTAAATGGTGATTCTGAGGAAGTTTTGGGCGCTCATATGGTGGGTGAAAATGCAGCAGATATCATTCAAACTCTTGGTGTTGCAATTCGTAAGGGCATTACTAAGCAGGAACTAGATGAAACAATAGGCATTCATCCCACGGCAGGAGAAGAGTTTCTGTCGTTAAATTGAAGAAGACACGGGGACACGGGGAGGGGGAGACGCGGAAAATCAAGAAGATGTAGGAAATGGGAGAGGCTCTGATGCGTTGAAATTATCAAATGTTCTCCCAACGTCCCCGCGTCTCCGTGTCCCCGTGTCTCCGTCAAGTTGTTTCTGACGATGGTGCTGGGTAAGATTTTGTGGGAGCGTTTAATTCGCCTAAAGTACTCATCAATGAGTCATGTTGTAACATAGGGTATCCGCTTTGGGGATTTAGCAAATCACCAGAAGCTTCAACAGCTTCCACAGCTTTAAGAGCCTCCAATGCAGACTGATATCGCACTCTGAAGTCATCCTGCACCATTTTACTGAGAATCTGAGCTAAAGAGTGGCTGACTTGCGCTCGATCGCTCCATTGAATTTGTCCATCAGCATCTCTCTCTAACTCACGTGGTGTGATGCCAGTCAAGGCTTTAATCCCAAGCATACCCACTGCATAGATATCACTACTGTATTGTGGACGGCCGAAACATTGCTCGGTTGGTGCGTAACCTTGAGTCCCAATACCGATGGTGAAGGCAGTTTGCTCTTGAGGCTCAAAGTATTTGGCACTGACTTCTTTAACTGCGCCAAAGTCAATTAGTACGAGTTTTCCGTCTGAGTGTCGCCGGATGATATTGCTGGGTTTAATATCCCGGTGAATCACGTTGTTTTCATGGACAAATGTTAATGTTTGCAATAAGTCTTTGACAATTTTGATAACTGCAATTTCTTCAATTGCTCTGCCTGGTGGTAGTTCGTGACTCAGAGGATGCCCAAGTATGTATTCTTGTACTAAATAAAATTCTTCATCTTCTTCAAAATACGCCAGAAGTTGCGGAATTTGAGGATGAGTTCCCAATTTTTCTAGTGTTTGCGCTTCTGAATTAAATAAACGTCTAGCAAGTTGCAATCCTCCTGATTTGGTGTTGCTTGGTTTTAGTTGCTTGACAACACATCGCGGATTACCAGGACGTTGGATATCTTCAGCAATGTAAGTTTCACTGAATCCTCCTGCACCGAGAACTTTGACAATTCTGTAGCGTAGAGCCAACATTTTACCTGATAAAGCTAAATCTCGCTCCTCGATTAGGTCTTGCAGGTCATCTTGTTGGCTGATAATTTCTTGGACAACAGGAGAAGTTTTATATTTCTGAAATATATCTACTAATTGGCGTTTTCTAATGTTTTCTCTAACCACTGAGGTTCCCAGGTAACTCAGTCCGCAAAAAGCGATCGCCACCATTGGTACACTAGTAGGGAAAATTAACCCCTCGTAGACAAATAACCCATAGCTAATTCCTAACCAAGTGCCAGATAAAACTAGACTATACAGAAATCGATTGATACTATGCTTACTTCTACTAATAATTAAGCCTGTAGTGCCTACTAAGACTAGCACAAAGAAACCACGCAATGGTAGAGTCTGAATTTCTTGGGTGATGGCTTTACCTGTCATTAAAGTTGCAATGGCATTGGCGTGAATTTCCACCCCCGACATTGGTTCAGGACTCTTACTCGCTGCTACTGGATAATAATCATTGTTCAACTTATCTGTTGAACCAATCAAAACTATTTTGTTTTTGAATAGTTTTCCCTGTTGCAAATAAGTGTTCCAGTTTTCTGGGTCAAGTACGTGCCAAAAGGGTATTTGCTCAAATGTCCCCGCAGGCCCCCAAAAATGAATGCGATCGCCTTTTGGTCGCGGATAATTTACTTGTGCTGCCCTCAGTACTGCTTCATCAAAAGAAAGTAGCCTGTTTGTAAATAAATTTTCTAGATCTAACAACTTGGGAAACTCATTGGCCAATCGATGAACTTTACCATCAACCTCCACAGGAAAATTAACTGTACCAATGGATACTGACCCTCTGTGAAACATCTGTTGTGGCGGTGTCAGTTGAGTAAATGACCCTTGGTGCGTCTCAAAATTTTCGTAGAGGGCTGCTAAGGTAACTTTGCTGCCATATTTTTCCAACGCTGCTTGGAGTTGGCGATCGTCACTTGCTCCATAACTACTTGGTGTATCAAAAACAAGATTTATCGCTACAGAACGGACACCTGCTTTCATTAACTTTGTAATTACCTGGGCATATGCAGCACGTTTGTAAGGAAAAGATTTCAGTGTTTCTAGGTAGGCATACTGTTGCGGATCTGTTTTATAGTACTGTTCTGGAACTGATATTGACTGATCGTCTATTGCTAAAATTACGATGTCTTCTGGAGGCACAATCGGCCCACGCACTTGAAAAAACAGAGAAAGTGCCTGATTTTCCATTAATTGAACCAAATCCCAACCAGAAGCAGTTAGCAATGCTGCTCCTATTGCCCAAGTGCCAGCTAGTAGATGACCTAAACGAACTATCCACCTAGACCGACGTGCTGCTGCTGTAGACGTGACTTTTGTGGGTTTACTGGACAGTCTGTTGGCAGCAGAGACACAATTTTTGGTTAAGGTAGATGTAGATTCTTCTGCCATATCATGTCACTGATTGATTTAAGTCCAACATTTTTATTTATTAAAACCACCTTTTACTACAAGCACATTGAAATAAGACTTAAAATGTTAATCTTATACATTTGTAAAGTATCTTCTATTCATCAAGAAACTTCCCTCAGCAAAGTTAGCCCCCAAGAGATTATTTCTCAGGCACTGCCTAAGTTATTTCTTGTCTGTTGAGTGAGTTATAACTAGTGATTGTCCCACAGATCAGAGCTAATATATTCTGACTGTACACTTGTTTACTGTGAGATTTTCTCCCAACCTAACCAACAGGTATACTCTCAACTGGGTGCTTTACCGGAAGCTGTTACAAGTCCGTCTTCTGTCTTTGGCGCAACTATTGGTATTCCCCATAAAGTATGTCCTGATACTAAAAGCTTTACTTATAGATGGGCATTAACTTATATTCTTCCATGAGCTTATGTCATACCTCTTTAGGAGTAAACTTTAGTGTTATGCAGCTATGAATGCTGTTACTGGGTCAATTTTATTGGTAGATTTTGATTACAGGGTGGCTCTTGCAGTACCGGAGGTGAATAAGGCTTAGCACCCAAGTTCTCAACTCTAATGTTGCAGCCGTTTTTATGCTTTGAAACATGTAGCATCAAAGCTATAGATGAAAAGCTACTTTATAGATATTAGCAAACAAGGCATTTGAAAATTGCTATAATCTATTGTTCGATCTAAATTCATTTATATTATTAGGTGTAAATTTGTATGGGTTCTCCAATGAATCGTCTGTCTATTTTTGTAGACGGAAACAATATGTTCTATGCTCAACAAAAAAATGGGTGGTTTTTTGACCCGCGACGAGTCTTAGAATACTTCAAACATGAGCAGTCAGAAACAACATTAATCAATGCATTCTGGTACACTGGCTTAAAAGACCCACAAGATCAACGAGGTTTTAGAGATGCTCTAATTAGTCTGGGATATACAGTTAGAACTAAAATTCTCAAAGAATACTATGATGATACTTCTGGTCGTTACTCGCAAAAAGCAAATTTAGATATTGAAATTGTTGTCGATATGTTCAATACAGTAGACCAGTACGATCGAGTGGTATTATTTAGTGGTGATGGAGATTTTGAAAGAGCAATAGAACTATTACGTTCCAAAAATACACATATTACAGTAGTATCAACAGAAGGAATGATTGCTAGAGAACTACGGAATGCTACGGATAGATATATAGATTTAAATGATATCAGAGATCAAATAGAAAAAACCGATGGCTAGTAGATTTAACAATTATTTACAAAGGTAAAAGAAAAACTAAGTTTGAAGATATTTTGAGCCAAAAGTAAAAACTAAACAACAAAGCGCAAATGACAAGTAAAACAGATAAAATCCTGATTTTTGATACCACATTGCGAGATGGAGAGCAGTGTCCAGGAGCAACCCTGAATATAGACGAAAAGTTAGTCATTGCCAAGCAATTGGCACGATTGGGTGTCGATATAATTGAGGCGGGGTTTGCCTTTGCCAGTCCCGGAGATTTTGAAGCAGTTAGCAAAATTGCTGAAATTGTAGGAACAGAAAATGGCCCTGTAATTTGCAGTTTGGCAAGAGCGATTAAAGCAGATATTGAAGCTGCTGCCGAAGCATTAAAACCAGCAGTTCATGGGAGAATTCACACATTTATTTCGACTTCAGATATTCACTTAGAATATCAGTTGCGGAAGTCACGGGCAGAAGTATTAGCGATCGCCCAAGAAATGGTAGCTTATGCTAAATCCTTCATGGCAGATGTGGAATTTTCGCCGATGGATGCAGCCCGTTCCGATCCAGAATTTCTGTACCAAGTATTAGAAGCTGCCATCGCTGCTGGTGCAACAACGGTTAACATCCCCGATACAGTTGGTTACACCACACCTAGCGAATTTGGAGCGATTATTAAAGGCATTAAAGAAAATGTCCCCAACATCGATCAAGCGATTATTTCAGTTCACGGTCATAATGACTTAGGCTTGGCAGTTGCTAACTTTTTAGAAGCCGTAAAAAATGGCGCACGCCAACTAGAATGTACGATTAATGGGATTGGCGAACGCGCTGGAAATGCATCATTAGAAGAATTGGTAATGGCGTTGCATGTGCGCCGACAATATTTTAATCCTTATTTGGGAAGACCAGAGGAATCTCAAGAATCCCTGACAAATATTGACACCCGTGAAATTTATAGAACTTCACGCCTAGTTTCCAATTTAACAGGAATGCTAGTGCAGCCGAATAAAGCAATCGTTGGGGCAAATGCCTTTGCCCATGAATCTGGCATTCACCAAGATGGGGTATTAAAAAATAAACTCACCTATGAAATTATGGATGCCCAATTGATTGGCTTAACAGACAATCAAATAGTTTTGGGCAAACATTCAGGGAGAAATGCTTTTCGTACCCGGTTAAAAGAATTGGGCTTTGAATTGTCAGATACTGAATTAAATAAAGCATTCGTCAGATTCAAAGAAGTTGCAGACAAAAAGAAAGAAATTTCCGATCGCGATTTAGAGGCGATCGTTAACGATGAAATCCAACAAGCGCCAGATTTGTTCCGTGTAGAACTGGTGCAAGTTTCCTGTGGTAGTAACGCCCGTCCCACCGCTACAGTTACTCTGCGTACCCCAGAGGGTCAAGAATTGACCGATGCAGCTATTGGTACTGGGCCAGTGGATGCAGTTTACAAAGCAATCAACCGTGTGGTGAATGTGCCCAACGAATTGATAGAGTTTTCTGTGCAATCAGTAACAGCAGGTATTGACGCCATTGGGGAAGTAACAATTCGCTTACGCTATGAATCGAGAGTATTTTCTGGTCATGCGGCGAACACAGATATCATCGTGGCATCAGCGCAAGCTTATGTAAATGCATTAAATAGGTTGTATGTAGGATTGCAAAGTCAAGAAAAAGCAGAAGGTGTATCTGCACAGAAGGTGTAAAAACACTTCTGTCTTGATTTGCAGTTAGTTGGAAAGCAAAAGTAGGGTAGCACAACTGTACTACCCTACCTTTTTTGTCTATATCCTGAATTCTGTTTATTATGAATATTCTTTACTTTGTATATTTTGTGATTTACCTAATATCCAGAAAATTTTATTCTAAGAAGTGATGTTTATATCAATCAATTTATATGGTTAACGAAAAAACTACAGAATTGCCGCTGTGGGTACAAGATAGAGATATAGTCATTACTCACGATCAAGAAGTACAGTGGCGAGAAGGAAAACGTCCAGATTATTCATTCACCAATGAATTTCTCGAGCGAGAGAGGAAATTTCAGCATCCCGAAGGTTCTTTAGAAGCGATCGCTCAAAATTTAGTCCGCACTTTTGAAATGGAAGCTTCTCATAAATCTAATCCTCAACAATGGCTTTCGATTGTTACTGATAAGTTTAAAATGACTAGCAACGGCGGACAACAATACACTGCCCAAGAGGTTGCAGAACAAGGTACTTATAACTTATTTCTGGGTGAAAGTGAGCAGTATAGTTCTCAATCCGAAACCTTTGAATCTTCATTTGAACTTTTTCATACAGCCTTTCCTAATGGTTTTCTTTGGGAATTAACAGAAGTCCTTTCTGGGCCGCCTAATGTTACCTTTAAGTGGCGACATTGGGGAACATTTAATGGTTCCTATAAAGACTATGCACCTACCGGAGAAACAGTAGAGATGGTAGGAGTTAGTATTGCTCGTGTCACTGATGATTTGAAGATTGAGTCTTTAGAGCATTATTTTGATAACAATGCTTTTCTGCAAAAATTAACGAGTGGTGGTTGTCCCTTCCATTCCTAAAATCAGTAGATCTAGTGTGCGTTACGCCGTAGGCTAATACCATTTCACTAAAACCCTGATACATATAGATTTCGCGTAGGGAACATGGCTGTGCCCCTACCAACGTATTTGTATCATAATTAAACGTGAATTCGACGGATGCAAAAAACCTCTCTCCAAACCTCTCTCCCACAGGGGAAGAGGCTTTGAAACCTTGATTTTTAGTTCCAAACTGGAAATATTTCTGCCCCTCTCCGCCTCGGAGAGGGGTTGGGGAGAGGTTCATCGAACTCACGTTAATTAAAGTGAAACACTATAACGCACCTTGAATTGTTGACGGCCCGTTGCAGCAATCTGATTCACCTAACTCACGATCGCAGCGATCGCCCACCCATCCAGTGTTATCGTAAACAATATTAGAAATTAATTACCAAGGCAGATCCTTATTACTGTCAATCTGACTTAAGCAACTGCCAAAACATTACGACATTAGTCACCAACATTACGATATTAGTGAGTAATATTACGACATTAGTCATCAAACATTACGACATTAGTCACCAACATTACAATATTAGTCACCAACATTACGATATTAGTGAGTAATATTACGACATTAGTCATCAAACATTACGACATCAGTCAACAACATTACAACATTAGTCATCAACATGAAAGCGATCGTGAATAAACTGAAGCTTGTATGAAGTTAAAATATATTATCTCTAATCAAAATCAGCATCTAGTTCTAGACTTCAGCAAAATCACTGCAATTACCTATAAATATTATGAGAAAAAATATAATTATTTGCGAGTTTTTCTGATACAGAATATAGCTTAATTGAGGCAAGCTAGTTCTAGAAATATCTTCAATGAGTATATTTATGCCTCGTACAAAGCGGACATCGCGGGTTCTAGAAAAAGCTGAATTGAGAACGTCTGGATTCAAAGCAATTGATTCAAACATGGATTTTGGTAATAGTTGCGATTTGGAAAATCTGACTCAATCAATTGAGGAGTTTCGCACTATGCTTGATACTTATAACAACGCTTTAGCTGTGGTTGACTCTACTAAAACTAAAATCGATGAAATGGAAAAAAAGTTGAGTAAACTTTCAGATAAGATGCTGAAGGGAGTTGGTTTCAAGTATGGCACAGACAGCAGCGAATATGAAGTAGCAGGTGGCGTTCGTGACAGCGAACGTATACGCAAAAGCAGGTTGAGTCGCTTGAAAAGTAATGCACGGCAGACATCAGATGAAAATAAGAAATCTGCGTAATTCTGGCATGGGTAAGCTACAGAAAAAAATAGTTAACCACAGATAAATATACATCAGATTGCAACAGGCGTAAGGTACAGATAATCGTAGGGGCACAACATGTTGTGCCCCTACCCGTGTAATTAATTTACTTGAAATACGCTGTACCCGCATTTATCACAAGCGGTGCGTAGCTTGCCCCCATAGGCATCGCCATAAAAAATTATTGCATTAAGTGATTACCCTGAGTTTGACCGCTTATTTGACCGCTTATTATCAGGTGTTGATACAAAATTAGAATAAGCAAATGGATATAGTAACTTTAACTACTTTCTTGACTCCTTTTTTACCGTACTTACTGAAAGCAGGAGAGAAAGCAGCCGAAGAAGCTGGTAAGAAACTGGGTGAAGGGTTTGGCGCTAGTGCCTGGGAAAAAGCCAAAGCTTTGTGGACTAAGCTGCAACCAAAGGTAGAGGCAAAGCCAATGGCAAAAGCTGCGGCTGAAGAATTAGCTAACTCTCCTAATGAGCCGGATGCGAAAGAAACACTCCAGAATGAACTCAAGAAATTGCTTGATAGAGATAAAAATTTAGCTGCTGAAATTGCCAATTTGATGCAGGAAGATTCAGAAGCAATTTCTCCGGTTGTTAATACTTTTAATCAAACAATATCTGGCAATGACAACCAAGCGCAGAATATTCTGGGTGATGGTAATAAGTCGATTGTAAAAGTAGAAGGTGGTGCAACTATCAATTAGTCCAAAAGCCAGAAGATAAGGAGTTAAAACAGTTGTGACCAGTTTAGATCGCAATATTGCGTCTCAGGTTGAACAAACAACTTCAGGGAAGGACAATGTTGCTCAAAGCAGCACGGGTGACAAGAATATTATTATAGGTAAGGCAGATCACCTAACTATTAATTATCGTCGCCCGATTGACAGACCTTTTCAAGCACCGAGTTTACCTGCCAATTTTGTTAATCGCCCAGAAGTTACTAAAAAAATCAAACCTCGTCTACTGGAAAATATATCTAATGCTGGTGCTTTGCTCATCAGTGCAATTCACGGTTTAGGTGGCATTGGCAAGACAACTTTAGTTACTGCCCTTGCCCATGATGAAGATATCCAAAAACGTTTTTCTGGTGGTCTGCTTTGGGCAACTTTGGGACAACAACCAGATATTCTGGCGCTGCTGAGTAGCTGGGTGCAAGCATTGGGAGATTATGAATTTCGTGCCATCAATATAGAAGCAACCTCAGCCCATTTACGAAGTTTACTACATGAAAAGGCAGTTTTACTCGTAGTTGATGATGCCTGGGAACCAGATCATGTTAAACCATTTCTGGTAGCAAGTTCCCAATCTCAGCTATTAATCACTTCGCGGCGGGCTGATGTGGCTGATAGTGTTGGTGCTTATTTGCAACAATTGAATTTGATGACGCCAGCAGAATCTCTGGAATTACTTTCTAAGTCTTTAGGACGAGAAATAAAAGAAGTAGAGAAACAAGAGGCTTTGAGAGTAGCCCAGACTGTGGGATACCTACCCATCGCGCTGAATTTGGTAGCAGCAAGAGTTAAATGGGGAATTACATGGGTGAAGCTGGAAACGGCTTTGAAAGAAGAGGTTGAAAACTTAAAAGTTTTATACGGGGCACGTCAAAAAAACTCTTTAGAAGCAACCTTTAATTTAAGCCTGAAAGCTTTGTGGGACTATGACGAACAAGCTTGGGAAAATTTTATTTGGTTGGGAGTTTTGCCGGAAGATGTCACCATAGCCGCACCAATGGCAGTGACATTATGGGATATGGAATCGCAGGATGAAGCTAATGAGCGTTTAGAGCTACTTTGGAATGATGCCTTACTTCAGTCTGATTCACCTATATCTCTCGGGGGTGTTGAGTGGAAAGGCTACAAGATACATGACTTATTGCATGATGTAGCTCGTGGCCGATTAATTAAATCTCCGCCTACAGGAATGGGTTTGAATTTACTCGATGCTCACAACCAACTGCTAGAACGGTATCAAGGAAAAACCCAAAAAAACCTTTGGCATACCCTACCTAATGATGGTTACAGTCATCAAAATTTAGTTTGGCATTTGGAGAAGGCTGAACGGGTAGAAGAAATTCATCAGTTATTGCGGGAGGAGTCGCAGACAACAAACAATGGCTGGTTTGAAACGCGAGAAAAATTAGGACAAGCTGGGGGTTACATAACAGATATTTCTCGTGCTTGGGAATTAGTAGAAGCGAATTGGACTGAATCAACTTTGCCTCAAGTTGTAGGTTTGCAGTGTCGCTATGCTTTGATGACTGCATCTCTGAATAGTTTGGCAGGTAATTTACCAGTAAAGCTGCTGGTTGCGTTGGTCAAAAATAATTTCTGGACTCCTGAACAAGGATTAGCTTACGCCCTGCAAAACCCACAGCCAAAGCAGAAAGTCAACTCGCTGACAGAACTAGTCAACTATTTGCCACCAAATCTTAAAGAACTAGCGCTGCAAAAAGCCCTTACTGCTGCCAGGGAGAAGCGATCGCGCCGATGCCTTGAGAGCCTTAACAGAGAAACTGCCATCAGAGTTATTGCCAGAAGTGCTTACTGCTGCCAGAGAAATTCAGAATGAGAGCGATTGCGCCAATGCTTTGAGTGCCTTAGTACAGAAACTGCCACAAGTTTTACCAGAAGTCCTTGCTGCTATTAGGGAAATTCAGAATCAGAGCGATCGCACTAAAGCTTTGAGTGTCTTAGCACAGAAACTGCCACCAGAGTTATTCCCAGAAGTCCTTGCTGCTGCCAGGGAAATTCACAATGAGAGCGATCGCGTTAAAGCTTTGAGTGCTTTAGCACAGAAACTGCCACTAGAGTTATTCCCACAAGCCTTTGCTGTTGCCAGGGAAATTCAAGATGAGATCGATCGCGCTAAAGCTTTGAGTGTCTTAGCACAGAAACTGCCACCAGAGTTATTCCCACAAGCCCTTGCTGTTGCCAAGGAGATTAGGTATCAAAACTATTGCGCCGATGTTTTGAGTGCCTTAGCAGAAAAACTGCCACCAGACTTGTTGCCAGAAGTCCTTGCTGCTACCAGGGAGATTAAGTATGAGTATTATCGCGCCAATGCTTTGAGTGCTTTAGCACAGAAACTACCACTAGACTTGTTGCCAGAAGTCCTTGCTGTTGCCAGAAAAATTCAGGATGAAAATGATCGCGTCAATGTTTTGAGTGCCTTAGCAGAGAAACTGCCAGAGTTATTCCCAGAAGCCCTCGCTGCTGCTAGGAAAATTCACTCTAACAAGTATCGCGCTAATGCTTTGAGTGCCTTAGCAGAGAAACTGCCAGAGTTATTCCCAGAAGTCCTCGCTGCTGCCAGAGAAATTCAGTCTGAGGAGTATCGCGCCAATGCTTTAAGTGCCTTAGCACAGAAACTGCCACCAGACTTGTTGCCAGAAGCTCTCGCTGCTGTCAGGAAAATTCAGAATGAGAGCTATCACGCCAATGCTTTAAGTGCGTTAGCACAGAAACTGCCGAAGTTATTTCCAGAAGCTCTGGCTGCTGCTAGGAAAATTCAGGATAAGAAGTATCGTGCCAATGCTTTAAGTGCTTTGGCAGAGAAACTCCCACCAGAGTTATTGCCAGAAGCCCTCGCTGCTGCCAGGGAAATTCAGGATGAGAAGTATCGCGCCAATGCTTTAAGTGCCTTAGCACAGAAACTGCCAAAATTATTGCCAGAAGCTCTCGTTGCTGTCAGGGAAATTCAGGATGAGAAGTATCGCGCCAATGCTTTGAGTGCCTTAGCAGAAAAACTGCCACCAGACTTATTTCCAGAAGCCCTAGCAGCAGCGAGGGCGATTAAGTATGAGGCGTATCGCGCCAATGCTTTAAGTGCCTTAGCACAGAAACTGCCACCAGACTTGTTGCCAGAAGTCCTTGCTGCTGCCAGAGAAATTCAGTCTAAAAAGTATCGTGCCAATGCTTTGAGTGCCTTGGCAGAGAAACTGCCACCAGACTTGTTGCCAGAAGTCCTTGCTGCTGTTATGGCGATTCCGGATGAGAAGGAGCGCGCCAATGCTTTGAGTGCCTTAGCAGAGAAACTGCCACCAGAGTTATTCCCAGAAGCCCTTGCTGCTGTCAGGGCAATTAAGCATGAGGCGTATCGCGCCAATGCTTTAAGTGCCTTAGCACAGAAACTGCCACGAAAGTTGTTGCAAGAAGCCTTGACTGCTGCCAAGGAGATTCAGGATGAGTATTATCGCGCCAATGTCTTGAGTGCCTTAGCACAGAAACTGCCAGAGTTATTCCCAGAAGCCCTTGCTGCTGTCAGAGCTATTCAGCATGAATATCCTCGTGCCCATGCCTTGAGTACCTTAGCTGACAAAATGCCACTAGACTTGTTGCCAGAAGTCCTTGCTGCTGTCAGGGAGATTAAGTTTGAGGAGCATCGCGCTAATCCTTTGAGTGCCTTAGCACAAAAACTGCCAGAGTTATTCCCAGAAGCCCTCGCTGCTGCCAGGAAAATTCATAATGAGGACTCTCGCGCCGATGCTTTGAGTGCCTTAGCAGAGAAACTGCCACCAGACTTGTTGCCAGAAGCCCTCGCTGCTGCCAGAGAAATTCAGGTTGAAAGTTATCGTGCCAATACTTTGAATGCCTTAGCAAAAAAACTGCCACCAGACTTGTTACCAGAAGCCCTCGCTAATGCCAAGGCGATTCAGTATGAGAAGGAGCGCGCTAATGCTTTAAGTGCCTTAGCTGAGAAACTACCACCAGACTTGTTGCCAGAAGCTCTTGCTGCTGTCAGGGAGATTCAGTCTGAGAGCAATCGTGCCAATGCTTTGAGTGCCTTAGCAGAGAAACTACCACCAGAATTGTTGCTAGAAGCCCTTGTTGTTGCTAGAGAAATTCAGGATGATAGCGATCGCGTTAAAGTCTTGAGTGCCTTGGCTTCCGGTTTGTCAAAAATGCCATCCACCGAACTTTTTCCCCTTTGGCAAGATACACTTCATCAACTATCTCTTCGGACTCGCCCTGTTTTGCTGCAAGATATCAAGGCATTGTTTCCAGTTATCTTTGCATTAGGTGGTGAAGCAGCAACGGCAGAAATTGCCCGTGCAATTGTGGATGTGGCGCGATGGTGGAGGTAATTTAACAGGGATTTAGAATGCCCCTACCCAGTATCCATTCAATTGATAATTGCTATAAGGAATAAATAATAAAGTTCAGTTGAATGTATATCACTACCCAGAAAGAGGAATTTAGCTATGCTTACATCAATGCGATCGCCTCTGCTGCGGGTTATTTTGCGTCACTGCGTAGTCCTAATAATAAGTTTTCAACCGAACATGATATTAAGGGCGATCGCAATTAGGATTTAAACGCATCATGATTTTCTCCGGCTCAGTCAAATTTTTAAAACCATAACGCCGATAAAGCCCATGAGCATCTCTTGTACCTAACATCCACCTTTGAACATCTTGCAATTCTGGATATTCTAAAATATATTCTACAAACCATTTGCCTAAACCCTGTCCTCGGTAAGGCTCTAAAATAAAAACATCTTTTAATAACGCAGAAGTCGCATAATCAGTAATGACTCTTGCAAAGCCAACTTGTTGTTCGCTCTCATACAATCCAAAACATAAAGAATTGTTGATTGATTTTTCTACAATTGCTAATGAGATGTTTTCCGCCCAATAAGAAGTTTGTAAAAAATCATAAATCATTTTAATATCTAACTTAGACTTATCTGTGTTGATGTAAAACCTATGTTTTAACTCTTCGTTCATATTTTATTTAATAATTTAAAAATAATAATTAATTATAATTCATTGTTGCACTCAGTGGCTTGCAATATTCAGATGATGAAACTACTGAACCATTAGCTGCAAAGCAGAAGCTATATTCAGTGTTCAAGGATATAGGTGCATCTAGTATTAATTATGAATCAGCCAATAACAAAATCTTGGCAAGAAGTTCTCGCTGCTTTTCAAAAAATTTGGGGTTATGAAGATTTCCGTCCGCCACAGGGAGAAATCGTCAGCAGTTTGTTAGCGCAAAAAGATGCGCTGATTATTATGCCCACAGGTGGAGGAAAGTCAATTTGTTTTCAACTTCCCGCACTACTACAAACAGGATTAACTTTGGTAGTTTCTCCTTTGGTGGCGTTGATGGAAAATCAAGTACAGGAACTACGAGAAAACCACCAAAAGGCAGCACTTTTGCATAGTGAATTATCTTCATCTCAACGCCGTGCAACTCTGCAAGCTTTGGAACGCCAGCAGCTAAGATTACTCTATTTATCGCCAGAGACTTTGTTGAGTGCGCCAGTATGGGAAAGATTATCTCAGCCGCAATTGCAAATTAATGGTTTGATTTTAGATGAAGCTCATTGTTTAGTGCAGTGGGGTGATACTTTTCGCCCAGCTTACCGCAGATTAGGGGCGGTGCGCCCTGCGTTGCTAAAATCAAAACCACCAGGAACAAAAATCTGCATTGCTGCTTTTACCGCTACTGCTGACCCCTTGGCACAAAAAATTATTCAAACAGTTTTACAATTACAGCAACCAGAGATTTTTCGGCTGAATCCTTACCGCCCTAATTTGCATCCTAGCGTTCGCATCGCTTGGACGCCACGAGGTAGAAAACAACAATTATTAAAGTTTATTCAAAATAGACCGCAACAATCGGGGTTAGTTTATGTTCGCACCAGGCGAGATAGTGAAGATTTAGTCCAATGGTTAGCAGACATGGGTTATGCCACAGCGAGTTATCATGCAGGATTAGGTGCAACAGAACGCCGTGCAGTGGAAGCCAGCTGGTTAAGTGGGAAAATGCCATTTGTGGTTTGTACCTGTGCGTTTGGGATGGGGATTAATAAAAGTAATGTCAGGTGGGTTGTCCACTTTCAGCCGCCACATCTGCTTTCAGAATATGTGCAAGAAATTGGTCGTGCTGGCAGAGATGGCAAACCGGCCCAAGCGTTGACATTGATAAGTGAACCTACGGGGTGGTTAGATCCTGAAGATAAGCAAAGACAGCAGTTTTTTCAAGAACAAATGCGATCGCAACAACAAATAGCGCAGCAACTTATGAAAAAATTACCAAAGCAGGGAGAAGTAAACCTAGTAACTCGACAATTTCCCGAAGCTGCTACAGCCTTAGCTTTACTCCACAGCAACGGTCAGTTAAACTGGCTTGACCCTTTTCATTACTCCATTGAGGAAAAAGCGAAAAATCAGCCAGGGACGCAATTACACGCCGCCAAACAAATGCATAAATATCTCACAAGCAAGCAGTGTCGTTGGCAGTTTTTGTTACACGCCTTTGGTTTTGATAAAGAAGCAGCCAACTGGCGTTGCGGACATTGCGATAATTGTCGCTAGCCTAGACTTTGTTCTGTGCCGCCTATCCTGCGCTTGGTTGAGGGTTGCTGTTGTAAAGTTAATTACGATTACTAAGAAATTAATTATCCAATCTTGTGGGGTGGACATCCTGTCCGCCCTTTGTTATCGGCGGGCGAGACGCCCACCCCACAAGAAAAGTTGAATATTTTTTTATTTAGAAGTGTCATAATTTATTATTCACGAGTATCAAAGACTCGTTCACGAGTATCAAAGACTCGTCGCCGAGTATCAAAGACTTATTCACGAGTGAACGACTACGCTAGACTGGACATTATAATGCTCACCCTACAAACAACTCATCTAAATTAAAAATACAAATCATTTTTCCATCTTTGTTTACCTCTTTTATTTCCCAGCTAGGTTCATCCAATAGGATGAATTGTCATTTTCAGCAGCAAGTAACAATGGGGTAGTTAGCATAATTCGTAATTGCTACCTCACTGATAAATCCGTTTCCTCGAAACTAGGAAAAATATTTGTCTTTTTCTCTAAATTTATTTAGAGGCATGAAACCTGAATAAATTAATTACGAATTATTCACTCAAGTAGAGGATAAAATATGTCATCTGCAACAGCAACCTCACTGCCACCGCTGATTCCGCGTGAAATTCTCTTTGGAAATCCCGAAAAAACTAGCCCAAGGCTGTCGCCAGATGGTAAATATTTGGCATATATCGCCCCCAATGAACAAAATGTCTTGCAAGTATGGTTGCGAACTGTGGGACAAGAAGACGACCAAATACTGACTGCGGATAAAAAACGTGGTATCCGTGTTTTCTTTTGGACTTATAATGCTGACCAGTTAATTTACATGCAGGA
The DNA here is from genome assembly GCF_963920935.1 of Nostoc sp. CCY 9925. Classification (NCBI taxonomy): domain Bacteria; kingdom Bacillati; phylum Cyanobacteriota; class Cyanophyceae; order Nostocales; family Nostocaceae; genus Nostoc; species Nostoc sp. CCY 9925. Next base: position 48,057 of record NZ_CAWUDO010000032.1, read on the forward strand.
CTCAGACGGTGATGAAAACTTTCACCTCTATTTAGTCAATATTGAGTCAAAGATTGTGCGTGATTTAACGCCATTCCAGGGTGTAAAAGTAGGCTTTGTAGATATAGACCCTAAATTTCCAGACCAAGTACTGGTAGGTTTGAACTTAAACAATCCCCAAAAGTTCGACGTTTACCGTATTAACTTAAAAAATGGTGCGGTGGAGTTTGACACCGACAACCCCGGAAACATTATTAGCTGGACAGCTGACGCTGATTTCCTAGTACGTGCAGCAACGGCTGGTACTCCTGATGGTGGTTATGATTTGTTATTACGGGAAACCACAGATAAACAATGGGAAATTCTGCGCCATTGGGGGCCAGAAGAAGAAGGAAGTCCTGTTAGTTTTTCTGCTGATGGCAAAACACTTTATATCGAAGCCAATCATGATGCTAATGCCCAACGCTTGCTAGCTGTTGACTTAAAAACCCGTCAAGAAACCGTCATGGCTGAAGATGAGCAGTACGATCTTGTGGGTGTAGTAATTCAGCCCGTGACGCGAGTTATCCAAGCAGTTTCTTTCTACAAAGACAAGCAGGAATGGCGGATAATTGACCAGAGTATTGCTGCTGATTTTGAAGAAATTGCCAAGGTGCGTTCTGGGGAGTTCTCCATAATTAGCCGTGACTTAGAAGATAAAAACTGGTTAGTGGCTTATAACACTGACGATGGCCCAGTTTATTACTATGCCTACAAGCGAGAGTCAAAAACTAGCACTTTCCTGTTTAGCAACCAACCGAAACTCGAAGGGTTGCAGTTAGCTTCAATGCAACCGATTTCCTATGAGGCGCGGGATGGTTTGACTATCCACGGTTACCTAACAATCCCTGTGGGAATACCCAGCCAGAATTTACCAACAGTACTGCTGGTTCACGGCGGCCCTTGGGTGCGGGATACCTGGGGTTTAGATCCGGAAGCGCAATGGCTAGCTAACCGGGGTTATGCTGTTTTACAAGTGAATTATCGGGGTTCCACTGGTTATGGTAAGGCATTCGTGAATGCTGGAAACCGGGAATGGGCTGCCAAAATGCACGATGATTTAATTGATGCTGTTAATTGGCTAGTGGAAAAAGGTATTTCTGATCCGCAAAAGATTGCGATTATGGGCGGTTCTTATGGTGGTTACGCGACTCTGGTGGGGTTGACTTTTACACCAGAAATTTTTGCTGCTGGTGTGGATATTGTGGGCCCTAGTAACTTGATTACTTTAATCCAAACTATACCGCCTTATTGGGAACCACTCAAGGCAATGTTTTATCACCGTGTTGGGAATTTAGAAACAGAAGAAGATTTTTTGAAATCGCGATCGCCTTTATTTTTCGCTGACAAAATTCAAAAACCTTTACTCATCGGTCAAGGTGCAAACGATCCGCGAGTGAAACAAGCAGAAAGCGACCAAATTGTTAAAGCAATGCAACAAGCTGGTTTACCAGTGCAATATGTACTTTATCCCGATGAAGGACATGGTTTTGCCAGACCAGAAAATCGCTTGCATTTTTTTGCGATCGCCGAAGAATTTCTCGCTCAATATTTAGGTGGAAGATTTGAGCCTTTGACAGAGATTCCAGGTCATTCAGGAATTGTTAATTAAGTTCATCCCACCCCTAAAAAAGGATGGGATTTCACGTTGACTGTTGACGGTTAACACTCAACAGTCAACGGTCAGCGTTAGAAAACACCACGGTTAGTTATTTCTGTTTTATGAGATTGGGTGCGATCGCAATTTTACGAAATGCAATTCTCTTTAGTAAATGCCTGATTATTTAAAGCGATCGCTTACTTAAAATTGCTGCAAAAATCGCAAATCGCTGGTATACAAACGACGAATATCATCGATTTGATGTAATACCATTGCAAAGCGTTCTACACCAAAACCCGCAGCAAACCCAGTATAAATTTCTGGGTCATAACCCACCGATTTCAGTACATTTGGATCGACCATACCGCAGCCCATTACTTCCAGCCAGCGACCATTCCACTGCAAATCGACTTCAGCGGAAGGTTCGGTAAACGGGAAATAACTAGCACGGAAGCGAATAGGTAAATCGCCAAATATTGCTTGTAAAAACAGCTTAATTGTGCCTTTGAGGTCTGTAAAAGTTAATCCTTCATCAATGGCTAAAAGTTCTATTTGATGGAAAACTGCTGAGTGAGTGGCATCTACATTATCTCGCCGATAAACTCGCCCTGGAGCCACAACCCGAATTGGTGGTTCCTCTGTTTCCATGTAGCGAATTTGCACCGAAGATGTATGAGTCCGCAGAAGGTTGCCGTCTGGCAGATAAAAAGTATCCTGCATATCACGCGCTGGATGGTCAGGCGGGGTATTAAGCGCCTCGAAGTTGTAGTAATCTGTTTCCATCTCTGGCCCTTGAGCCACGGTGTAGCCCATACCGACAAAGATATCCAGCGCCCGGTCAATAATGCCATTCAGGGGATGAATACGACCTTGGGGGCGGTAAATTCCCGGCATAGTGACATCGAGAGTTTCAGCCTCCAGCTGGGAGCGAATTTGCGCGGCTTCCAAGGCGGCACGTTGTTGGTCTAGACTAGTTTGCAGGGACTCTTTGACTGTATTGGCGATCGCCCCAATTATCGGTCGTTCCTCTGCACTCAGCTGCCCCATACTTCGCAATAGCGCCCCCAGTTCTCCTTTTTTGCCCAGATAGCTAACTCTGAGTTCTTCTAGACGTTCTAGGGTATCAGCGGCGGCGATCGCTTGTTCTCCTTGATGCCGCAGTGCTAAAAGTTGAGCTTCTAAATTATTAGTCATTGGTCATTGGTCATTGGTCATTAGTCATTAGTCTATAGTCAAAAGCTGTGAACTGCTCGATCGATAAACTTACAGCTATGCATGAATTAAACCAAAGGCAATGGTGGAAACCAAACCTCTGTTTATCAGTTAGAGAACATTGGGTCGGTAAGTGTGTTCTTTTGCCTGATGCTTGTGACAACTGTCATTGACAAATGATCAATGAGCAATGACAAATGACTAATGATAAATGACTAATGCATATGAAATTACTAATTAGCAACGACGACGGTATTTCTGCTCTGGGTATTCGTACCCTAGCCAACTACTTAGCACAAGCAGGCCATGATGTTACTGTAGTTTGCCCAGACCGAGAGCGATCGGCAACTGGACATGGATTAACTATGCACCAGCCAATTCGCGCTGAAATTATTGAGTCTGTTTTTGATCCGGCTGTGAAAGCTTGGGCTTGCGATGGTACGCCCTCAGATTGCGTCAAATTGGCGCTGTGGGCTTTGCTAGAGACTCCCCCAGATTTCGTTCTTTCTGGCATCAATCAAGGTGCCAATTTGGGAACTGAAATTTTGTATTCTGGCACTGTTTCTGCGGCAATGGAAGGTTTAATTGAAGGCATTCCCAGTGTCGCGATGAGTCTTACCAGCCATACCTCAAAAAACTTTCAACCTGCTGCTAAGTTTGCCAAAATTCTTTTAGACCAGTTAGCCCAAAAACCACTACCAGATTTGATGTTGCTTAATGTCAATATTCCTGCTGTTGAGTGGGAAGAAATTGCTGGAGTGACTCTCACCCGTCAAGGAGTGCGGCGTTATATAGATGTATTCGATAAACGAGTCGATCCTCGTGGAAAAACGTACTACTGGTTAACTGGAGAAGTCATTGAGGATGTGGAACCGCCAATCGGGTTAAATTTGCCGCAAAATGTACCTATAGATGTGCATGTTGTACGTAATAACTACATCAGTATAACTCCCTTACAGTACAATCTTACCTACGGAACTGGACTAGATAAATTATCTCAGTGGGAATTCAAGTTTTCCTGAATCATTGAATTATTAGGAAAAAACTGGAATTAATTAAATGCATCACATCAAAATGTAGGCTATAACGTAGGGGCACCTTTGAGATAATGGATACACATACACCTGAAAAATTTGAAAATAATAGCTTAGAGTACCTCATCGATATTTACACAATCAGCCGGAAACAGGGTATGCTGTTTTACCAAGAAATCTTCCCTCTAATCCTTCCCCTACTAAAATCGATCAGACAGCATAAACTTAAACCACACAGGTAACAATTTTTCCATTTATCGCCCGCTCAGTCCAGCAAGCAACACCCATGTCTAGGATAGAGAATCAATTTACCGTGCAATTTTGGGGGGTTCGCGGCAGCATCCCCAGTCCAGGACCACACACCGTTCGTTACGGCGGTAATACCCCTTGCGTTGAGATGCAAGTGGGCGGTAAACGCTTAATTTTCGATGGTGGCACAGGGCTGCATGTTTTGGGGCAATCTTTATTGCGCCAGATGCCGTTAGAAGCTCATATATTTTTCACCCACTCCCACTGGGACCACATGCAGGGTTTTCCCTTCTTTGTTCCAGGGTTTGTTAGGGGGAATGACTTTCATATTTACGGCGCGATCGCTCCTGATGGTTCTACCATAGAACAGCGCCTCAATGACCAGATGCTCCACCCGAATTTTCCCGTGCCCTTACAAATCATGCAAGCCAATTTAAGTTTCCATGATATTCGACCGGGGCAACCAATAGATATTGATGATATTACCGTTGAAACAGCACCTTTAAATCATCCTGGTGAAGCTGTAGGATACCGCGTCAACTGGCGCGATGGTGCTGCTGTTTATATCACTGATACCGAACATTTTCCCGACCGACTCGATGAGAATGTGCTTTGGCTAGCTCGTAATGCCGACGTTTTAATTTACGATTCCACCTACACTGACGAGGAGTATCACTCGCCAACGTCCCCGAAAATTGGCTGGGGACATTCTACCTGGCAAGAAGCTGTGAAAGTGGCACAAGCGGCTAATGTCAAAACTTTGGTGATTTACCACCATGACCCAGCACATAATGACGACTTTTTGGATCGTGTAGGCAAACAAGCAGCTGCGAAATTCCCTGGTGCGATCATGGCACGGGAAGGAATCGTACTTCAAGTTTCTACCTCAGTTTCATTATCAGAATCTTTTCCTGTTAGCAAGTTTTCTGTCTAAAGCTTGCGATCAAAGCAATTGTAGATTTTAGATTAGATTGGTGATCAGAAGCTTTCAGCAGGAGATTGTACCTGTTGGCTATACGTTGAGACAGTGCTGCCCAAGCAAGTTGTCGCAGCGCCAACTACAGAATAAGAGCGACAACACACATTGGCATTGGGCATTGGGTATTGGGCATTGGGCATTAGACTAATGACTAATGACTAATGACTAACGACTAATGAGTAATGAGTAATGAGTAATGACTAGTTAGTCAAAAGCTGTCCTCCTCAAAGCGGTTTACCATAAGGTAGCTTCCTGCTGATAGCTAAAATAAACCTAAAATCTCAAAATCCACGTGCTAAATTTGTCTCAAAATGGGTGTTCTGTGTGGGTTGCTTCTTCCAGCGAAGGGCTACTAACGCCGACTGCTGTTGCACTTGGCAAATTTGATGGTGTACATCTTGGTCATCAAAGGGTAATTGAGCCAGTATTGCACGCTGGTGGTCAGTTTTCAGTGGTCAGTAGTCCACAGTCTAATGAAAATCAACAACTGACAAATCAACAATATATTTACTCGACAGTTGTCACCTTTGATCCCCACCCACAGGAGTTTTTTACGGGGCAACCCCGGACTTTGTTAACGCCACTCGATGAAAAAGTCCAGCAATTGCGATCGCTTGGAGTAGAACAACTGGTATTACTACCCTTCGACAAAGAATTATCAGCTTTGACCCCTGAAGAATTTGTAGAAAAAATTCTCGTCCAACAACTCCAATGCCAGCGAATTAGTATCGGGGAAGATTTTTGTTTTGGCAAAAAGCGCAGTGGTACTGCTAAAGATTTGCAATTATTCGCCGCCAAATACAATATTCCTGTTACCATCGTTCCCTTGCAAACTTATACAGGTGACTCACCTACCCAAACCAGTTGCACCAGTAATACTCCAAGTCAGGATGCCCGCATTAGCACTTCATTCATCCGTCAAACCCTTGAACATGGGGATATCGAAAATGCAAATCTCCTACTAGGACGCCCCTACACCCTCCTTGGTTTAGTTGTTCAAGGACAGCAACTGGGCAGAACCATTGGCTTTCCCACCGCAAATCTCCAGCTACCAAAAGAAAAATTCTTACCCCGTCAAGGAGTTTACGCTGTGCGAGTTTTCACTCTCAGTGAAACACCAGATCTATCCCCCAGTACCAACTTAGGCGTCATGAATATTGGTAACCGCCCAACTGTAAACGGTGTTTCTGCATCTGTGGAAGTACATTTGTTCGATTGGTCTGGTGATTTGTATGGTAAAAAACTGGCTGTAGAACTAGTCAAATTTTTACGCCCTGAACAAAAATTTCCCTCTCTCGAAGCCCTGAAAACACAAATTCAACTCGATTGCGTAGCCGCTAGACAAGTTCTGAGTGTTGAGTGCTGAGTGCTGAGTGGGAACAATAGATAGGGCATTGGGCATGGGGCATTGGGTTCGGAAAACTCTTAACCAGTCCCCAGTCCCCAGTCCCCACTATCTATTCCCTATTCCCCACTCCCCACTTGCATGAGAGAAAAAATTGACGCTTTAACACAAAATCTGACTCTTACCATCGTTGGCAAAACTGAGGCAATACGCTTAATGCTAGTAGCCCTGTTAGGTGGTGGTCATGCCCTTTTAGAAGATGTTCCTGGCGTTGGCAAAACCCTACTCGCTAAATCTCTAGCTCGTTCAGTGGATGGAAAGTTTCAACGGCTACAATGTACCCCCGATTTATTGCCAACTGACATCACTGGTACTAACATCTGGAACCCAAAAAGTGGCGAATTTACTTTTCTTCCTGGGCCAGTTTTTACCAATGTGTTACTTGCTGACGAAATTAACCGCGCCACACCCCGCACTCAGTCAGCTTTGCTGGAAGTTATGGAAGAACATCAGGTAACGGTTGATGGTGTCTCTCGTGCAGTTCCTCTACCGTTTTTTGTTATTGCTACTCAAAACCCCATTGAATATCAAGGTACTTTTCCCCTGCCGGAAGCGCAAATGGATAGGTTTATGTTGTCCTTGAGTTTGGGCTATCCTTCCGAAGCAGAAGAACTCCAAATGCTGCAAAATCTCCAAAATGGTGTCAAGGTTGCTGATTTACAGCCTTGTATTACCTTGGCAGAAGTACAGGAATTGCGTTACCTCTGTTCTCAAGTCAAAGTAGCAACCTCCTTGCAACAATACATCCTCGAATTAGTGCGGGCGACACGCCAAGATGAGGAAATCGCCCTTGGTGTTAGTCCGCGTGGCACAGTAGCATTACAACGAGCTGCCCAAGCATTAGCTTTTCTATTAGGGCGTGATTATGCCATTCCCGATGATGTGAAATTTCTCGTCCCTTATGTTATTTGCCATCGTCTGATTCCCAGAGGAGGACGCAACGCTAGAACCATTGTTGAGCGATTATTGCGCTCAGTTCCTATTCCTTAATGCAAGGTAAGTTCGATGAACTAAAAAACAGCTATCTGGGGTGGCGGTAACTGTATTTCTTGCTGTGGAGGATATTTGTTTGTGCTTCTACTCCAGTTCATCTTGCGTCAGTTCGCACTCCACGATAAATTCATCCAAACTATCAGGGAAAGTTCCTCGCGCTACCATTTTAGTAAATATCTCATAACAGTCATCCTTAGCACCTTCTTCGCGGAGAAAACCCAGCAAAAAAATTGCGATCGCTATATTTCTTGTTAAAACTCCTTACGCGCAATCTGAAACACTCCCAATACTACGTAAGTCCTATGATTAACACAAGCGCCACTTCTAAAAATCTGGGAATGTGAGGAATGTCAATTTTTGTTAAGCGAAAATCTCGTGATGGCGAAAAGCGATCGCCAAAGCCAAAGAGCGATGCCAACGGCGGGCTGCGTCAACGGCAAGTGCTACGACAAAGCAGCGAACGCGAATTCAAACGCCAATTTTTCGGTTTACTTTTGGTAATTATCACATGGAGTCTAGCTATGGGCTGGCTTCTAGCCTTGGTAACTAACGCCCAAAGTGCCACTCCCCCCTCCGAAATTGGCACAGTTGATCTAGTACCTGCACAATACCAACTGGGGCAAGAACTGTATTTGGAAAATTGTTCTACATGCCACATTGGCTTACCACCGTCCGTTTTCCCCACCCAAACTTGGAAAAATCTCCTGGAAGACTCCCAGCACTACGGCGCACAACTCAAGCCTCTAGTCGATCCGCCCCGCATTTTAGTGTGGAAATATCTTTCGACTTTCTCCCGCGTCAAACTCAACGATGAAGAAACACCCTATCGCCTCAGTAACTCACGTTATTTCAAAGCTTTGCATCCGAAAGTTAAGCTGCCACGTCCCCTCGAAATTGGTAGCTGTGTGAGCTGTCATCCCAGTGCGGGTGACTATAATTTCCGCCGCCTTAGCCCAGAGTGGGAGAATTCAAATTAGGGACTGGGGAGATGAGGCAGGGAGCAAGGGGGCAGGGAGCAGGGGAAAAGAGTTTTTCTCCTCTGCCTCCCAGCCTGTTCCAATCCCCAATCCCCAATCCTCAACGCCCCATCTGGAGGCAAAATGATACTATGAAGAAAGAGTAAATATAAGATAAGAGTTAAAACCAATCATTTAAGAAACTGATTGACTAGTTTTTCTCCTGTTTTTGAGTAAATTCTCATTTAGTACCCATCCACAACTAAGACTGTTGAGTGGGTTAAATGTTTATAATCAATGCCAAATCTTTAATCGCCATCCCCCTTGATTCAGTTCGATAACCTGCCATGCTAAAACTTTTGTTGGGCGATCCCAACGCTCGTAAGCTGAAAAAATACCAACCTTCCGTTACTGAAATTAACCTTTTAGAGGAAGAAATTAACACTCTTTCCGATGATGAGTTAAAAGGTAAAACCGCAGAATTTAAACAAAGACTCGCTAAAGGTGAAACTCTGGATGATATTTTGCCAGAAGCTTACGCCGTTGTCCGGGAAGCAGGACGGCGAGTCTTAGGCTTACGGCACTTTGATGTCCAACTACTTGGCGGTATCATTTTGCACGTAGGGCAAATTGCTGAAATGAAAACGGGTGAGGGTAAAACGCTAGTAGCCACCTTGCCGAGTTATTTGAATGCCCTTACTGGTAAAGGTGTACATGTTATCACTGTAAACGATTACCTGGCCCGTCGGGACGCCGAATGGATGGGACAGGTGCATCGGTTCTTGGGGTTGAGTGTGGGACTAATCCAGGCAAACATGACCCCCACTGAACGTCAGAAAAACTATAACTGTGATATCACTTATGTGACGAACAGTGAGGTAGGCTTTGACTACCTGCGGGACAACATGGCCACAGATATGAAAGATGTGGTGCAACGCCCATTTAACTACTGTGTCATTGACGAGGTAGACTCGATTTTAATTGATGAGGCACGGACACCGCTGATTATTTCAGGACAGGTGGAAAGACCTACAGAAAAATATCTCCAAGCTTCTGAAATAGCCGTCACACTCAAAAAAGACGAGCATTATGAGGTGGATGAAAAAGCTCGTAACGTGCTACTGACAGACGAAGGCTTTGCAGAGGCAGAAAATCTTTTGGGAGTCACAGATTTATTTGACCCAGAAGATCCTTGGGCGCACTTTGTCTTCAATGCCATTAAAGCCAAAGAACTTTTCCTCAAAGATACAAACTATATTGTCCGCAACGGAGAAGTCGTGATTGTGGATGAATTTACCGGTCGGGTACTACCCGGACGGCGTTGGAGTGATGGACTACACCAGGCCATTGAAGCCAAGGAACACGTAGAAATTCAGCCAGAAACTCAAACTCTAGCGACAATTACTTATCAAAACCTGTTCTTGCTGTATCCCAAATTGGGTGGAATGACGGGAACGGCAAAAACTGAAGAACCAGAGTTTGAAAAAATTTACAAACTTGAAGTCACGGTAATTCCCACCAACCGTGACAGAAGACGCGAAGACTTGTCTGATATGGTCTTTAAGACAGAATCAGGCAAGTGGGGAGCGATCGCCAGAGAATGTGCCGAAATGCACGAACTTGGTAGACCCGTATTAGTAGGAACCACTAGTGTGGAAAAGTCTGAGTATCTCAGCCGACTACTAAAACAGCTAGAAATTCCCCATGAATTACTTAATGCCCGACCAGAAAACGTGGAACGGGAGGCAGAAATCGTCGCCCAGGCAGGACGCAGAGGTGCTGTGACCATTGCGACAAACATGGCAGGAAGAGGTACAGACATCATCCTGGGTGGTAACTCTGAATACATGGCGCGTTTGAAGTTGCGGGAATATTTGATGCCGCGCATCGTTATGCCAGAAGATGAAGATGCGTTTGGCGTTCAAAGACCTGCCGGATTGCCTACAGGACACGGTGGTGGTCAAGGTTTCGTCCCTGGGAAAAAAGTTAAAACTTGGCGGGCTTCACCGGAAATTTTCCCCACCCAGTTAACAAAAGAAACCGAACAGGTACTCAAAGACGCAGTAGAAGTTGCAGTGCGTGAGTATGGCGATCGCAGTTTACCGGAACTGGAAGCTGAAGACAAGGTAGCTGTAGCTGCCGAAAAAGCTCCCATCGACGACCCCGTGATTCAGAAATTGCGAGAAGCTTATAAGCGCGTTAAACAGGAGTACGAACAATTCACCGAACGAGAACATAATGAAGTAGTAGAACTCGGTGGTTTGCACGTTATTGGTACAGAACGCCACGAATCGCGGCGAATTGATAACCAATTGCGGGGACGCGCCGGCAGACAAGGTGACCCTGGAACCACAAGATTCTTCCTCAGTTTAGAAGATAACTTACTGCGGATTTTTGGTGGCGATCGCGTTGCTGGATTAATGAATGCCTTCCAAGTAGAAGAAGACATGCCCATTGAATCGGGAATGCTAACTCGCAGCTTGGAAGGCGCACAGAAAAAAGTCGAAACCTACTACTATGACATCCGTAAGCAGGTGTTTGAGTATGACGAAGTGATGAATAATCAACGTCGTGCTATTTACGCCGAACGCCGTCGGGTGTTAGAAGGTCAAGACTTGAAAGAACAGGTAATCAAGTACGCTGAAAAAACGATGGATGACATCGTTGACTACTACATCAACGTGGACTTGCCTTCCGAAGAGTGGGAGTTAGAAAAGTTAGTTGAGAAAGTCAAAGAATTCGTCTATTTGTTATCGGATTTGCAGCCTAGTCAATTGGAAGATATGTCTGTAACTGAGATTAAATTCTTCCTCCACGAACAGGTGCGAATTGCTTACGACCTCAAAGAAGCGCAAATTGACCAAGTTCAACCAGGACTGATGCGTCAAGCTGAACGTTTCTTTATCTTGCAACGCATTGATACCCTGTGGCGAGAACACTTACAACAAATGGATGCTTTGCGTGAATCAGTGGGATTACGTGGTTACGGTCAAAAAGACCCGCTCATTGAGTATAAGAGCGAGGGTTATGAACTTTTCTTGGATATGATGGTGAATATTCGCCGAGATGTAGTGTACTCCTTGTTCATGTTCCAGCCGCAACCGCAACCAGTAGTGCAGGCTTCCTCGGAAATGGTGTAATTGACGGTAGAGACGCGATTTATCGCGTCTGTTGCTTTATATCAGTAGTGAAAAGTTTCATGCATATAAAGACGCAGAAGCAATAAAAATGCCTTTGCGTCTTTGTTTTACGTTAGACTTTTGAGGATGCCAATTTGAGATTTTGAAACAAATCTAAAATCCAAAATTGTTAGACTAAACCCCCAGCGGCTTGAAAACGAGCACGGGCACGCTTAAAGGCTTGATTCGCCTGGATTTGTGCTTGGCGATCGTCTGCTGTCACTTGACCCAGACGTGCTTCTGCTTGGTTATAAGCAGCACGGGCTTCTTCAAGGTTAATTTTGTCACCACGTTCAGCGCCGTTAACGAGAATAGTGACTTCATTCTCTTCCACTTCGGCAAAGCCGCCCAAAAGTGCGATCGCTTGCCAATTTTGATTTTTAGCGGCACGAACTCGCATCACGCCCGTATCCAGGGCAGTCAACAGTGGTGCGTGTCCAGTTAAAATACCTAACTGACCGGTAGTGCTAGGCAAAACTACTTCTTCAGCTGGAGCATCCCAGACAGTTTTATCTGGGGAAATTACACGAACGGTTAATGTCATTTGTCTTTTGTCCTTTGTCCGTTGTCTTTTGTCCTTTGTCAGTTATCATTTGTCCTTTGTCTTCTGCATTGCCATTAGTCATTAGCAGTTGAACTAATGACTAATGACTAATGACCAATGACCAATGACTAATGACTAATGACCAATGACTAATGACTAACCTTTAAGTTTTTCAGCTTTGGCGATCGCTTCGTTAATATCGCCCACCAAGTAGAAAGCCTGTTCTGGCAGCTCATCCAACTCACCAGACAGAATCTTTTGGAATCCTTTGATGGTGTCTTCCAACTTCACGTATTTACCAGGAGAACCGGTGAATACTTCTGCCACAAAGAACGGCTGAGACAAGAAGCGCTCAACTTTCCGCGCCCGCGCCACTACCAAACGGTCTTCTTCAGACAATTCATCTAGACCGAGAATGGCGATAATGTCTTGCAGTTCTTTATAACGTTGCAGAGTTGATTGCACAGCGCGGGCAGTATTGTAGTGTTCGTCACCTACAATGTTGGGCTGTAGCATGGTGGAAGTTGAACCCAGGGGGTCTACTGCTGGATAAATACCCTTAGCTGCCAAACCGCGAGACAGTACTGTTGTTCCGTCCAAGTGAGCGAAGGTGGTTGCAGGTGCGGGGTCGGTGAGGTCATCCGCAGGTACGTACACTGCCTGAATTGAGGTAATAGAACCCTCTGTAGTCGAGGTAATCCGCTCTTGCAGTTCACCTACGTCAGTACCCAATGTGGGCTGATATCCTACCGCTGAAGGCATCCGACCCAAGAGCGCTGATACTTCCGAACCTGCTTGCACAAACCGGAAGATGTTGTCAATAAACAGCAGCACGTCTTGTTTGTTGACATCGCGGAAGTACTCTGCCACTGTCAATCCCGACAGACCAACCCGCATTCTTGCTCCGGGTGGCTCGTTCATCTGACCGTAAACTAGAGCAATCTTCGATTCGTTGAGGTTGTCTTTGTTGATAACCCCAGATTCAATCATTTCGTTGTAGAGGTCATTGCCTTCACGAGTGCGTTCGCCCACACCAGCAAAAACTGATACTCCACCGTGCTGAGTTGCGATGTTGTTAATCAACTCCATCATGATCACGGTTTTACCAACACCAGCGCCGCCGAACAGACCAATCTTACCGCCGCGTCGATAGGGAGTCAGGAGGTCAACAACTTTAATCCCAGTCTCAAATACTGAAGGTTTGGTTTCTAGGTCAGTGAATTTAGGAGCAGAACGGTGGATGGGTAAAGTTGCCTCAGCATTTACAGGTCCTCTATTGTCCACGGGTTCGCCAAGGACGTTGAAAATCCGACCCAAGGTGGCTTTACCAACTGGCACGCTGATGGGAGCGCCTGTATCGACGACCTCCAGACCACGCACCAAGCCATCAGTGGAACTCATCGCAACAGTCCGCACCTGGTTGTCGCCCAGCAGTTGCTGTACTTCAACAGTGAGGTTAATATTCTGTCCAGCTTCGTTGGTGCCTTTGATGGTCAAAGCGTTGTAGATTTGGGGCAATTTCCCGCCGGGAAATTTAACGTCTACAACTGGACCAATGATTTGGGTAATGTAGCCTATGTTTGTTTTTTCTGCGGTTGTGACCATGCTGCGCCTAATGATTGAAGCTATATTTCAGATAAGGTCGTTGAAGACATAAGATTAAGCAATGTCATCTTTCAGGTTAGCACTGAACGCCCCCACCTTCGCCTTAAATTGATTCTTAAGACTGAGGTTGGGGATCAAAAATTCCCTCCGCTTGTAAAAGTGGCTTGGAGGAAACATAAAATACTTAAAATTGCAACTTTTTTAACTATCAGAATTAAAACTGCCATGTCAGGCGATCGCTAACACGGCAGTTTTCAAATTAAGTTGGTAATAAATTTATGCTTTTATTGTAATTTTCTGTTATTTACGCTTGTTGAATGAACTTATACCAAAAGCACCGATGGCCAAGATACCCAACATAGTTGTGGCTTCGGGAACAGATGCAGTTGCTGGGCTAAAAGAAGCTTTGAAAGCACTGTCACCAAAAAAACTGCCACCGATATCATCCCAAGTATTTTGGGTCAAGAGGCTAAAATCAGATCCGTTGTTGTAGAAAACAAAGTCTCCTCCAGAATACACGCTTTGAAAACCAGTAGCACCTAACCCTGCTAGACCTGTAGTTCCATCAAAAAAATTTGACGCACTCAGAAATGCTACGTACTGTTTACCTGAGGTTAAACTAATTCCGCCTGTATTAAAAGTGAACTGCCAATAGGCTTGTTTTGAAGCTTTTTACTAATTTTTCAGGTTGAAATCTGCATAAATACACATAATTTTTCTGTAAAAATACTATTGTTTCACTAGAAAAAGCTACTATGATTTAGAAAATAGAAGCTTTTTGTAGCGATCGCACTCAGATAACGGGCAATACAAGAGAATAATCACCTAAGTGTAAATTCAATGCAGCTAAATAGTAGGATTTTGTATATATACAAAAAATCTTAAAATACTAATATTATTAAGCTCTTAAATGAATAGTCATGCTCAAAAATTGTATAAATTTACAGTCAAATTATATACAAAGTATAAATATTATGTAGGGGTTTTACGTAGGCATAGCCCGTCTTCGGTATCGCCAACACAGCAGTCGGTAAAGCTAATTTAGAATTAAACGAACATACATAAAAAATCTGCCCTTCCAAGCGATCGCTTCAAAGAGCAGTACCATGCCATTTCATTCAAATAGTTAATACAAATGCTCTCAATCCCGTTTCGGAATTACGTAATCAGTAATTATAAATTTATAGTTTTATAATATACGCTATACACAGAAATAAACAAATAAAGTAGAAAAAATTTCATAAATATGTATTTTAGTCAATAGCAAAGTAGCTATATGAATTTATTTTCATACTTTGGATAGATCGATTTCATGAAGTCTATGTACAAACGACATTTCCAAATCTTGTGAATATTCATAATATAAAAATAGGTACAAAAAGCGGAAAGTCACAGCAATCGCCTTTTGGCAGATATAACTTTGCAAGAAACTGTTTTTAGTTGAGCCAAGCCACTTTCGCTTCATCCTCACACATCCACCGAGCAATAACTTATGAATTTCTCGTTAGCGCGACAATATTTTTATCAGGAGATTCAGCAGTCTGACGACGAAATTAATTTAGCAAAGGCAGCTTTATATATTGCACAAGAAGAATATCCCAACCTAGACCCAGAGGAATATCTCAATGCCCTTGATACAATGGCATGGGAGCTGCAAGAACGCCTGCCCCAACAGCGATATCCTCTGCGAGTAATTCAAACTATTAATCAATATCTCTACGAGGATTTAGGATTTTCTGGTAATAAAATTGACTACTACGACCCGCGCAACAGTTATTTGAATGATGTAATTGACAGACGATTGGGGATTCCCATTACTTTAGCGTTAGTTTACTTAGAGGTTGCGCGACGGATTGATTTTCCGATGGTGGGTGTAGGAATGCCAGGACATTTCTTAATTCGCCCGGATCTTGCAGATATGGAAATTTTCGTCGATGCCTTCAATGGTGGTGAAATAATATTTCCTGAAGATTGTCAAGAAAGATTATCTCAACTTTATCAGCAACCAGTGACGCTACAACCAGAATTTTTAGCTGTGGTAACTCATCGGCAATTTTTGGCACGGATGCTGACAAATCTCAAATTTATTTACCTAAAACAACAAGAGTTAGAAAAAACACTAGGAGCAGTTGAAAGAATTTTACTGCTGTTTCCCGATCTGACTTTAGAGTTGCGCGATCGCGGTTTGATTTATTATCAACTCGCCTACTATCCCCAAGCCATAAACGACTTACAAAATTATTTAGTAAAAGTTCCTGATGCCAAGGATGCATCGGTGATTCGGCGGCTACTTACCGAGTTGGGAAAAGATGGGTAGGGAGTGGGGAGTGGGGAGTGGGAGGAGCAGGGGAAACAGGGGGAGAAATAAGCAATGCCCAATTACGAATTACGAATTACGAATTATTTTGTTCTTCTGCGACTCGTTTGAGACGGCGCAACTGGGCTTCCATATCTTGTTTTGTCCAAGATGCAGCAAAGGTTTTGAAACCCCAACCGACTAAGGGGTTAGGAATATCGAATTCAAAGCGGTTCAGTAAGAGTGTTCCTTTTTGTGTTGGTTGACATTCCCAGCGATCGCGTCCTTGAAAAAATCCCTGAAATTCCCAGACTACCAAACCTGGTTGCCGTTCCACAACTACGCTATTCAAAGTAGGTTGGAGTAGAGGAATTTGAATAATAAAACGACTTTGACTGCCTACATCAGTACTCCAAACTTTGCCCACAGGTTCGCAACGAAGGACAGGGTTCAGCCAACGGTGCATGAGGGCTAAATCGCTAATACAGCGCTCGACTACCGTAGCTGTAGCGTTAATTTGAATCGATTGTTCCAGTACTTGGGACATTCCAGATCTTTTAAGCTGTTGCTGCAATTAAAGTAACGCAAAATGGGGCATTGGGGGTGTTGACTGATGACTGAGGAGTCGGGAGTTTGGAGTTAAGAATTATTTTCTCCTTTGCCTCCTTGCCCCTCTGCTCCCCATCTCCCTGATTCGCCACTGCCGTTTTGATTTTTTTTTTGATCAAACGACAAAATCTTGACTATATCAAATAGACAATGAGTTTACGGGTAATTTGCTGGTAAATTGATAGGCAAAACACTAGTAAACTTACTGGGATGCAGAATTATTCAACGGGTCGCGTCCAGGATTCTTCAATTTTAGTACAACAAATTGGGGAAGAATGGGCGCTCTGGAATTGGGTACGGTTACTGAGTACTGGACAAGAAACTCTTTTACAGCAATTTTCAGGTAAATATACTATGCATTGACGGCACAGCATTCATGCTTTTACCACAGATGTTGTTGAAATGTATGAAAGCTGCTGTAAAATTTTTTTCAGGTATAAATCCACGTACTTATCTTCCCAGTACTTAGTCTCTAGTACCCAATCCCCAGTCCCTAGTTGAAATCCAGCCAACCAATAAGTATCTAAGTGTTTTTAGCGAATACGTAAAACCTTAATACCGGAAAACCATGAACACAACTTGGCAAGGGATAACCCAGTTGATAGATATTGGTTTATCGATGAGGGTACAGCAATTTTTAGCACAATCACCCAGTCTGCAAACAGGTCAAGCAGCAGTAAACGAAGGTGTCGCTAATGTGCAAGGAATTGTTGAACAGTTGATTCTGTTTATGCCCCGTGTGCTGGGGGCAGTGGTAATTTTGTTTGTAGGTTGGCTAATTGCAGCGATCGCCGCCACGGTGACGCAAAAAATTCTCAACCGCACAAACATAGATAATCGGATTGCAGCAGGGATAACTGGTCGTCAGGATGTTCCTCAGGTGGAGAAGTTAATCTCCGACTTGGTTTTTTGGAGCATTATCTTGCTGACGGCGGTAGCTGTTTTACAAACCCTGAATCTAGAGATCGCATCTCGACCCCTCAATACTTTTCTTGAGCAACTTATTGGCTTTTTGCCAAAGTTGGTTGGTGCAGGAATCCTTTTGGCAACCGCCTGGGTATTAGCCAGTATTGTCAAGGTTGTTACTGTGCGCTTATTACGGACATTTAATCTGGATGAGCGTCTGAATCCACAACCCGCAGACAGCGTGCCCAGCCTCAATCAATTGTCTCTCAGTGAAACCATTGGCAATGCTCTGTATTGGTTTATATTTTTACTGTTTCTCGTTCCAATTCTGGATACTCTCGGACTCAGGGAAGCCTTAGAACCAGTACAAGCTCTAATTACAAAGATTCTGGTAATTCTGCCAAACATTTTAGCAGCGGCGCTAATTGCCGCAGTTGGCTGGTTTATAGCTAATGTGGTGCAGCGGATTGTGACGAACTTGCTAGCAAGTACTGGTATTGACCATTTAGGTAGTCGATTTGGATTATCTTCGACTGCGGGAGTGCAATCTTTATCGAGTATTATCGGTACGATTGTCTATATTTTGATTTTGATTCCTGTGGCGATCGCAGCGCTTGATGCTTTACAAATTGCAGCGATATCAGTGCCAGCGATCGCAATGTTACAACAGGTTCTCAACGCCCTACCTGCCATCTTTACAGCTATAGCAATTTTGATTATTGCCTATTTCCTGGGACAGTTTGTAGCAGATTTGGTTACAAGTATCCTGACTAATTTAGGCTTTAATAACATTTTCGCTGTATTAGGTCTGACAACACCTACTAGGCGAATCGTCATTTCCACAGAATCAACAGAACCAACACCTCCTCCAATTCCTACCCGTACCCCATCAGAAGTTGCAGGCATTGTTACCTTAGTGGGTATTATGCTATTTGCAACGGTGGCGGCGGTAAATATTCTGAATATTCCAGCCCTGACAGCCTTAGTGTCTGGTATTTTGATTATATTCGGGCGGATTTTAGCGGGTTTGGTAATATTTGCCATTGGTTTATTCCTGGCAAACCTGGCTTTTAACATTATTACCAGTTCTGGCGACCGTCAAGCACAGATTTTAGGACAGGTAGCGCGGATTTCCATCATTACCTTAGTCTCAGCAATGGCACTGCAACAAATTGGAGTTGCTAGTGATATTGTAAATTTAGCCTTTGGACTATTATTAGGTGCGATCGCTGTTGCTATTGCCCTAGCTTTCGGCTTGGGAGGTCGTGAGATTGCCCGCGAACAAGTTCAAGAATGGCTCAATTCTTTCAAAGGTAGAAACTAAAAGTTGATGCAGGTACAATTTTTTCTGTAAATCTGAGAAAATGTAGCTGCAAGCATCAAGAGTAGAGAAAATCTATCACCATTTTTGCCTAAAAGGTTGAAAGTTACGACTTAGAAACTCGGAGTTTGAGTGTAGAACTTGACATTTCCAGTTCAGAAGCTCAAGTTCCGAGTTTTGAATAAATGTCAGCAATAAAAAGCTGTTCAAATCTAGGTGTGAACGTCTTTAAAAGAATCAATAAAAACTGTAAGGCGAAATTCTGAAGTAATCAGGACTTACGCAAGGATTACGATTTTACGTCATTACGAGCGTTCGCGAAGCGTCTCGAAGAGAAGCGAAGTAATCGCAAAGCCTGATTTTTCATCACGAGTGCGTAAATCCTAGTAATAAGTTGAGTGAGTTAAAAAAAGAGATATCATGGACACAATTTTTCTTTATTGTCAGTAAACGAATTAAAATAATTATTTTCAGGATAAACTTTAAAATAATCATCTTTCAGCCAATCGCAACTTTCTTGCAGCAGAGCGTCTAATTCTTTAATCTCCCATTCATCGACTTTACCATTATCGCCAGCAGCATAAATTTTTATATTTTTTGTTGTAGTATTAACGTTAAAACTTAGACTCACAGTTTTTTGCCAATCTCCAGAAAACTCAGCTACTTGACGACCTTCTAAGTCCCAAACTTTTACTAAGTTATCATCACCAGATGTTGCTATTAATTCCCCATTATAACTAAATTCGACCGTAGTAACTTTAACTATATTCTCTTCATCCCATTTGTTGTTTACAGAAATGCTCATACTATTATCTTTCTCTTTCTCTTTCTCTTGTTTAACAGCAATTTCCCAAAGGTTGATAGTTTGCTTTTCTCCAACAACAGCGAGGAACTTACCATCTGGACTAAATTTCATACTTTTAATGCCATTGTTACTGGGAATTTTATCCAGATTACTATTCCAAGTTTCTCCTCTCAAATTCCAAAACTTTACTTTTGCTGTGTCATCTATAGTGGCAATTATTTTATCTTGTGGGTTAAAAATTGCATTATTAAATCGATTGTTTTCATTATACAGTGTGCTTTTTTTGTCTAAGAAAGTCCATATACTAGCATTACTATCATCCTCAATAATCACAAAGTAATCTTCTACTTGATCCTGGGAGTAAGCATCGGAGCCAAGAATTATATTCTTAACTTTCCTATTAGTTTGCAGTGAGATAGTTTTATGCAAATTCCCAGAAAAATCCCATAGTTGTACTATGTTGTTGTCATCAACAGTAATAATTTTTTTCTTGTCAGGACTAATATCTACACTCTTAGCCTTAATATCTTTACCTAATTTATCTTGTAAATGTATAAGCACTTTTGAATCATCAAGCTTTAACAGTTTAACAGAACCGTCCTTTTTGAAAA
Source organism: Nostoc sp. CCY 9925 (assembly GCF_963920935.1). NCBI lineage: Bacteria > Bacillati > Cyanobacteriota > Cyanophyceae > Nostocales > Nostocaceae > Nostoc > Nostoc sp. CCY 9925. Next base: position 68,379 of record NZ_CAWUDO010000032.1, read on the forward strand.
TCAATAGACGTTGCCTCTTATCATAGGCTTGGCCTATACCTATAATCTTCAATCCCTCTTCTTTAAAATACGGCTCTTTTTTAAGCTTGGATAGATCCCACAGACGAACTGTTTTCTCTTTGCCACCTCCACCTGTCGCAAGGTAGTACTTATCATCGACTTCAGGACTAAAAATTAGGCTAGATACTCGATGGTTGTGAGCTTTTAATGAGTAATCATCAGTTTTATTGTTTTGTAAGTCTTCTAGTTTCCAAAATTGGATTATTTCAGTATTTCCTGTGATTGCAACAAATTCTCCATCCGGGCTGAAGTTCACGTTAGGTTCGGAGATGAAGTTTATATTACGTTCCTCTTTCTCCTTAAATTTCAAAGTTGATAATTGAGGCTTTCCATCAAAATTCCAAAACATCACAGTGCCGTCTTTTCCTGCCGTAGCAATCAAATTTACACAGCCAGAACTCAAATTTACACAACCAGGACTGAAATTTACACCTTTTATTCCTCCCTGCCGATCTTTTATAATGATTTTTCGTTCTTTTATAATGGTTTCTCGTTCTTTGCTAGATATATCCCATAATCGCACTGTTCCTCCCTGTTCTGCTGTAGCGATTAAAGTTCCGTCTAGGCTAAAACTTAGAGTCTCAATTTTTCTATCACCTTTTAAATTACGTATTTCTTTTAATTTGATTTTTCCTTGATCAACTTTATTATTGAACTCAACTTGCCAGAGTTTAACCAAACCTTCGTTTTTTCCTAATGATAAAACTGTAGCAAGTATCTGACCGTTGGGACTAAATTTTATGCTAGTAATTTCTCCTTTTTGATATATCTCATTTTTTTCGCCAATCAGTTTACCTGATGTATCCCAAAATTTAATTTTTTTATTCTTCATTCCTGATGTAGCAAAGAACTTATTTTCATGGTTAAAACTAATACTTGTAATAATACCTTGTTCGACAACTGTAGGTTCTATCGGTAGTTTTTTTGAAGGGTCTGACAAATTCCAAAGTCGGATTGAACCATACTCACCTGTTGAAGCAACAAGAATTAGTGCATCCGGAGTATCTTGCATAAAACCCAAAGTCATAAACGATGTTTTATTCTCATCAACCTCATTTTTCGGATCGATATTTTTAACAATAAATTCGTTTTTTTGATAGATATTTTCAAGAATATATTGTAAAGGAAATAACAGATTAATCTTTTTATATCTTGTTTCTGCCAAATCATTATTTATCAGATTTTTCAGTTCTTGCCCATATTCTGTAGCTAACACTAGAGAAGACAATTGTCCACCATCATCAAATTGATTTCTAGCTTTAACTCCCTTAGCGTCTAGTGATTGTTGTACATATTCTGGAGGTTGTTTTGGGAAGAATATTATTAACAAGCATACTAATAGTGACAAACCCAAATAAAACTTTATTTGCGATAAAAATCTGCTAATTTTACTTTTTAATTTTGACCACCATGACAGCTTTGATCTTCCTGCTTCTAATACTTCTTCACTCGATCTGGTTGGTAGCTTATCTAACTGGGTTTGAACCCAAGTCTCGTTAAAAATTAATTGATATATGTTCTTAGCAATTTTGAAATTTGAACCATTCTCGGCTATTAAACCTAACCGCAGCAAAGCTTCATCTTTAATTGCTATGACTACATTATTTTGCAAAATGTTTTGGTAGATTTCTAGGATTAAACGACGATTTTCTTCGTCAATATAAAGAATATTATTGTGAACCTGTTTCCAGTTTTGATGATATACCTCATTGCCATTTTTCCATTCTTGTATCAATTGGGATCTTTCTAAGCAACCCTTAACCCAATCTTCTACACTGGTCTCTATGTTTGATTCCTCGACGAGAATTAGATCGCAAAGCTTATCTTCTAGGAGCTTATCTTCCTCTGCCCAGTATAATACCTGTTTGAAAATAGAGTTTTCCTTTAACTGCTTGTCAACCCAGTTTGTGTCGAAACACTCTTGATGAATGCGGCTGGTAATTTGTAAGCATCCTCCCCGTTTGGATATCAAACCAAATCTTAATAAATCCTCTTGTATTGGGAGAGTTTCATCAAGAGGAGTATTGTTTATGATTTTGCGATAAATAATTAGACGTTCAAAAACTCGCCGCGAATTATCTTGTTCATCTTGTACATTTTGAGCTAATAAGTACTGACTAATTTTATTCAAATATTCATTAAAATACTCTGTCATATTGTTTTTACATTACGTAAAAGTTATGGATTTTCTAAATGTAAAATTTTCTCATAATTTATAAACTATCAAGCATTCTTAAAAGGTGTAGTTATTTGTCTCTTCACTAACTTATCAATATAATCAATATAATTTTCTTGTTGACCAGAAGTAACATCATTTAGAACGATTTTTAAAAGCTGTTGGGTAAGGAAAGGGTGACCGCTTGTCCAGTACGAAATTCTGTCAAGCATAATTTCGTATTTTACATTGTTAAATTTTTTGTTTAAACCGTGAGTTATAATAGGTTTTGCTTGTTGTTCAGAAGCATTACCCAAATTAATTCTCCAACCAATTGTAATATTCTTGACATCTGGTGGAATACATTCAGAGTCTACAATTACATCTAATAGAAGAAATGTAAGTTTTTCAAAATCACTATTTTCTCTACGTCTCTCATAACATGAGCAGAGTAAATTAAATATTTCATCTTGAAAATCAAATCCATTAATAATATCAAAAAGACGATAATCATCTTTCCCATTTTCGGAAAAACTTATAGAATCAAAAATAATGATTATATTATGTTCTTTTTCGATTTTTAAAAGTTGCGTTTCGATATAATTAATTAACAATTCTTGTCCCTGATTTGGATCTGTTGCTGAATCCTTATTATTCCTCCACCAATCGTTAATATTAAAATTTTCTGTTTGAGAATTTAAACCAAATTTTTTATTAATTATTTTGGCTACACTTAAGTACCATTGACCACGCGCCTTCCAGTCAAATTGTCGGCGATTACTTTCTTCATATATTTTATCAGAGTTGATAATTACAAACTGTGTGTTTTTTGCTTCTAAATAATTATTTATTTCTTTAAAAAATTCGTCCTTGTCAGGAAGTTGCGAACTTAATACATAACAAAAATCTCCTGCTTTTAATCCTTCATAAAGTTTTTCTACTTCTGTCTCAAGCTCAGAGTTATTTTGCTCAGAAGATGAAGATATATTTTCTCGCTCTGTCTCATCAATCCAAGATTGATTGAAAATAGATTCGTAAATGCGATTATAAATTTTTAATTTTCTATCGCTTTCGACTACTAAACCTGACAATAAAATTTCCATGTGTATTCTATTATTTTTGTCTAACTTAATCTCTTTTCCTTCTAAAATCTGCTTATATATAGTCAGTAATTGTTTACAATAAGGGCTATTTTTTAAACGATCATTTATAGTAAGTAAATTCTTTTGTGAATCATTTTTCATCCAATTATTGATTATATTATGTTGCACTAATTGTTCTATAATTTCTTTTTCTTTGCCTTGTTTTATAGTTGTATTTTCCTGATTATTTTGAATACCGGAATATTTAGAAAGTATTATTTGGCAAACTTTTTGGGTAAGATAAGGTTGTCCGCCTGTCCAAAATAATACTTCTTCCAGTACTGCTTTGGGATCGCTAATTTTTTCTTTTAATTCTTTGAATCCATTTTGCAAAGGCTCTGTTTCCTCAATTTTAAAGCCAGTCAATTCAATCTCTTGACCAAAATTAAATGGTGTGATTTTATTGTTTGCAATTAAATCGAAAGGTGTTGCGACTCCCAGCAGAGCAAAAGTAAGTCGCTTGTATTTATCATTATTGTCACGTTTGTTATAACAACTACGGAGAAAATTAAAAAACTCATCTTTGAATTCTACTTCGATAATCCTATCAATTTCCTCAACAAATATAATAATGTTTTGATTAACCTTTTCTAGCAAAACTTCTTGGATAAACTCAATTAGCCCAAACATGAAATTAGTTCTTTTTTTGTCCCACCAGTCTTTCTCTTGAATGTCTATCTTAAAATATGCTACTAGTTGGCTAATAATTGTGGAATAAAAATCTTCTTTAGATACTTTATCAGTGCAAATTTCCGTCATGTCAATTACAGCACAAGAAAAACCTTTATCTTTGAGTTTGTTCATAGCTCGTACTCGTAAACTGGACTTACCCATCTGCCGAGCATTAAAGATATAGCAGTACTCCCTTGCTTCTAAGTTTTTAATAAGTTCATCATCAGCCTGCCGAATTACATAACTCCTAGCATTATGGTTTAAAGAACCACCAGTTTGATAATATTTATCACTTGGGTCGAATACTCTATTCATGTAATACCCTTTAAAGTGAAATGAAATACTGACGATACAGTTTATAGCGCACTATTGCACAACGATTGCTATCATCGAGCTTTACCAACCCTAAGTTGTCTAACTGACGTGCCAATTCTAAATTCAGTTCTACTGGAACTTCTGCTGTAAGAATTTCCTTAAATGCTGCATATAGAAGTTGAGATTGTTCCAATTTGCGCTGTAATCGTAGCAAGTGTTCTCTATAAATTCCCTTATTAGTCGCAGCATTTTCTAATAGCTCATTAATGCTTATATTTTGCTGCTTCAATTTCTTAATAACTTCATGTATTAGGTAGGGATGGCCTCCTAGCATATCCATTAGTTGATTGACTTGATGAATATTCCAGTTCATTTCATACTGCTGTGCTAAATATTGGATTTGCTCATCATTCAATTCTGTTAATTCGACTGTTATTCCTGCATTAAAAGGCGATTGATTAGGATCGATTTCACGATATTCTTCGGCATACACTACCACTAGTCGGAGTTTTGCCCACTCATTGTCAGTGTCAGTTTTGGCATTTTCATGTCTAGCTCGTAGCATCGCTAAAAATTCGCCAGCAATTTCCTGATAAGGAATAATTCGGTCTATCTCATCTATAGCTAAAGCTAGGGGACTGTTTCCAGGTAACAGATATTTCTCAAAGTAAGTCTTACATTTGTTCTTGCCATTACCAATACTGCGATTCCAGTATTCATTTGGATTCATTGACGAATTTTCTATCTTCAGGCTAATAGCGACATTTGCACAGAACCACTTCAAAAATTCATCTAGATTGCTAAAATCTGCTTTTGTCGCATCCCTTACGTTTACAACTGCTGTTCGGTATTTATGAGAATTGGCAGCGTGCTTCAAAATCCTTGACATCAGAGTCGTTTTACCCATTTTCCAAGGTGCTTTGATTCGGAGCAGACATCCAGGCTGTAAGATATCGTCATAACAAGATTTGACAACAGGTTGCTCTATATATAAATCTTCATTAATAGTGGATTGAGGTGGACTCCAATTTTCGGGTAATAGTGCAACAGGGAAATCTTCTCCATACAATTCAAAAAATGGTGTTTGTTTTTTATCAAATTTTTGAGTGCTTAGTTTAACTTTTGTTCTAAGATAGGTTATCAAATTAGAAACAAATACTTCATTTTCACCCCGATTATTTCCTGCTCCTTGTAAGGCTTCCAAGAAATGGAAAGTGAAAATACTTCTATCTCCTTGAACCCAAGACTTTTGTTCTCCTGTGGATGAGCTAAATACTGCTCGTCCTTGACCTTGTTTTAATTTGTTTAGTTTTAAGTCTGCATTTAATTCTTTTTTTAAGTCTGCAACTAATTCTTTGGCAGGAAAAGCCATAGGGAGAATCTCATCTTTTGCTGTCATTCCCTCTGCATGGCAACTATCAATAACTACCAGCAATCTCTTAGCCTGAATTTTTCGCAGTGCTTGATTAAACTCTTCTGCTGGTAGAAGATTGTTATTATCGTGGGGAACTAAATAATATTTTTGAGTATATTTATCAAGATAACCGTGACCGGAATAATAAATTACTACGGTAGCCTCGGAATCACTTTTAGCTTTTTCCTCAAGCCACTTTAACCCAGCTAAAATTCCTTCTTTTGTAGCCGTCTCATTTTTAAGTAAAAGGAGGTGCTGCTCATCATCAATGTAACCGCATCTAGTAGAGTCAGTTAAAAGAGATTTTAGTGCTTCAACGTCATTAACTGTGGCAGGTAACGACCAACGAGCATCAACACACTTACCGATCCCAACAAGCAAGGCATAGTTGTTATCTAGTCCTATAGACATATAAGGCTTACCTCATATAAAACGTACATATTTCAACCCTAAAAACAAACAACTTGATATTTGTATTGGTATGCCTAAACCTACAGCCATGAGACAGGGCTGCGTGAGGGTTTCCCAACCCAGACGACTGCGATAGTGCAGCATTAGCAAGGTACGAGCGTCACCTGAAGGGCTTGCCCTTCGGTATCGCTAATTCTTTAATCACATCAGACTTTCGTTATTTAGCATCGATATATTCTCTCTTGAGAGTAATAAACGAGCGGTAATTATACTTAAGTAATTATTGAAATATTATAATACTATCTGGTTTTGTTGTGTTACAAAACAGTCTATGGTCTGCTAAAACTGCTGAAAGTAAAGTATCAGGAAGTAAGTGGGCAAGAATAAATTCAATTATGTTACGCAATGTAAAATTAACTAAATTAGCTCTTAGTAAGGGCTTTAGCCATTAAGATAAAGCTGAAGCCTTTACTATAAACCTTTAATTATTTATGTTTATTTACTTTGCTTGAAAATAGTACTTATGCACTGTAAAAATTAATCATGGTGTGCATTTACTAAAATAGTTTGTTTTAGGCTTTGATTAATTATTTTTTAATGGTACATAGACCCTCAGTCTACGGGCACAGCAGTGTTGTGCCCCTACGACAAATGTAGTTTTTCAAATCATACATATTTGGTATTTACTGTCAATGTCTAAAAGGATGTTTTAAAAGTTTTTTTTGGTGGTAGCAAAACGTTTTAGATCGCGCCGAAATTTCCCTTAAAAAGGGGGACTTTAAGAACAAAACTTTTTAAGGGGGACTTTAAGATGAAAGAAATAGTATTACTTTTTGAATTTTACCTTCATCAGCAATTCATCTTTAATGCGGTTGAGAATTGAAGTTTCATCCAGGTTTGTCAAAATCCGATTAATTACTGCTTTTGGCCCATCAGGTCCCCAAGTCGCGCCGTTGGCTAAATAAACCTTGGTAACTTGTCCAATACCGTAAGAAGAAACACCAGCAACTCCGCCTTGAGTGAGTGCTACGGATATGTAAGGAGCAAAAGCAATACCAGCGGTAGCGGTTGCAGAGATGCCAAGTATAGTTTTTAATCCACTCAAACCCAAATTTGCCAACAGTTCACTAGCTCCGATACCGCCCATACTTAGGGCGATTTTTTGTAGTAATTGTACGGCTCCGGCTTCGGTCATGGAGAAGCCATAGAGTTTGGATAAACCTAAAATTAAAGCGATATCAATTATTACACTACTAAGAATATCTACCACAGTTACGGGATTAAGAGCGATCGCCAATGCCTTAGTCATCACAGCTTTCCAAATCAGCTGATTAGCATTCACCTCACGAATCATCAATTTTCGCTCTATCAATTGCTCATTTACGGTGTCAGCATAAAGCATAGTATTGAGAGCAACCAAAGCTTTGCCTTCCCGGTGCAAAATCTCCAAAATTTTCAGCTTCAGTTCTTCAACTTGAGCATTACCTGGACGCAACTGTATGCCCCTAGTACCATCAGGGCGAAAAACCGCCGTCTTCACCAATGGTGATGCTGCTGACATGACAATTTCTAAAGGCGTGACTAATTCCCGCACCCTTTCATCGCGGATTTTGTGATAAATTGCCATGCGATCGGCTTCTGGATACTGGTCTACTTTGTTAAACACCAGAATTATTGGTTTACCGGCTTCCCGCAATTGAGAAAGGGCAACGTGTTCTATTTTTGTCATGTCTCCAGAGATGACAAACAAAATCAAATCTGCTTGTTTAGCAATCTGTTCAGCCAATGCAGCGCGGGTTGCACCATCTACCTCATCTAATCCAGGAGTATCAATTAATTCCACCTGTGATTGACCGATACCAGGGAGAGTGACTCGCAAAGCACGTTCAGTTTCCCCAACCGCCTCTTCAGTAATACTCCAATTCACTGTTTGTGCAGCACGAGTAACACCATGCAGTGGCCCGGTTTCAAATACTGTTTGTCCAACCAAAGCATTGAGTAGCGAAGACTTACCACGTCCCACCATACCAAAAGCCGCAATCTGCACCACCATGTGGTCTAACTTGCCCAGCATGGTTTCCAAATCAGTAATCTCCGCCTCCAGTCCCGCTTTTTCTTGGGGTCTGAGGTCAAGATTACTCACCAAATTTCGTAGTGCCGTTTGTGCTTGTTTATAATTCAGTTCCGTTTGAATATCTTCAAAACTGAAAATGGCACTATCTAGTTCTTCCTCCCAACTGGGTGAGTTGCTGTGATGAGGTTCGGGCAATGTGGAAGTCATAATTTAGATTCTCGGTTAACCTCGCTATTTGATCCTAGTTATTTTTAACAGGGAATGGGGAGATAGGGGGAAAGGGGCAGGGGACAAAGGGGCGGAAACCCGCCCATACGGCTGCCTCTCCGTTGTAGCGACTGGCGTCGCGTCTCCACTCGTGAAGCCAAGTTTAAGAAATGGAGGTCTGTCTTGCTGGAGTGTTAACTTAGCTAATTAGTTGCCCAAATGGGCAAAAATTATGAGAAGTTTTCCATCTTGTCTTGGTAAGGGTAAACAAAATAAAGTAGCCCGTTTTGCAGCATCTGTTGTAGCAATGTTGGCGATGGCTGCGCCAACGTCTTTGATGAACGCAGGCAGTATCAATTATGCCAGTGCTACTCCGATAAAAATCACTACTGCAAAAGAATTAACTTTGACATCAGCCCAGCTGAGTCCAACTAAACCAAATATTGCCCAGTTACAAACTAATCAGACTCAGTATCAAACTGCTGGAATCGATCCTTTTGTACTGATTCCCATCGTACTTGTCGGTGGTTTGGTTATTTTTGTGCCGCTGTTCTTTGGCGGACTGGTGGTAATTGGCGAACGGGAAGTTGGTATTGTTGTCAGAAAGTTTACCCTTTCTGGGCGCGGACTGCCCGCCGGAAGGTTAATTGCCCTCAATGGTGAAGCTGGTTTACAGGCAGATACTCTGGCTCCTGGCTGGCACTGGGGCTATTGGCCTTGGCAATACTCGGTTCGTAAAGAATCGGTAGTTGTTGTTTCCCAAGGTGAAATCGCTTTAATTGTCGCCGCAGATGGCGAATCCAACCCACCAGAGCGCATTTTGGGCAAAATTGTCGATTGTGACAATTACCAAGATGCTCGGAAATTCCTCACCCACGGTGGCGAAAAAGGTCGCCAAATGGGCTTTCTCACAGCGGGTACTTACCGTATTAATACTGCCTTATTTAAGGTCATAATGGCGTCAAATGCTACGGCTCATGGCATGGCTCCAGAACAGTTACGGGTGTACAGCTTGGCATCTGATAAAGTTGGCATCGTCACCACTTTAGATGGTGTACCAATTTCTGCTGGTGAACTTGCAGGGCCGATAATTGACGGACATGACAACTTCCAAAACGGTCAGAAATTTATTGATGGCGGTGGACGGCGAGGTTTACAAGAGCAAATTCTACTTTCTGGTTCTTGGAATTTAAATCCCTGGTTTGTCCAAGTTGAACAAGTGCCGATGACGGAAATTCCCATTGGCTATGTGGGTGTGGTGATTTCTTTTGTGGGTAAAGCACATCAAGATGTCAGCGGCGCAGCCTTCACACATGGTAACTTGGTGAATCCTGGACACAAGGGTGTATGGGTTGAACCGCTGTATCCTGGGAAGCACCCGATTAATTCTCGAATCATGAAAATGGAACTAGTGCCAACGACCAACATTGTATTAAACTGGTCAGATCGCACTGAACGTCACAGTTATGATGCTCAACTAGCATCCTTAACTGTACGATCGCGTGATGGATTTGCCTTTGATTTGGAAGTAGCACAAATTATCCATGTCGGTGCTTTGGATGCGCCCAAGGTAATTTCCCGCGTTGGAGCTATGCAAAACCTCGTAGACCATGTATTAGAACCAACCATCGGTAATTATTTCCGCAACTCAGCCCAAGATTATACAGTATTAGACTTTTTGACAGCTCGGAGTGAGCGACAAGCTGAGGCTGCTGAGTATATTAAAACAGCACTGCGGGCCTATGACGTGCAAGCGATCGATACCCTGATTGGTGATATTCAGCCACCAGCCTCATTAATGCAGACACAAACAGACCGGAAAATTGCCGAAGAAGAACGCAAAACTTATGAAGTCCAGCAGCTAGCACAAACCCAACGCCAGCAACTTGTTCGGGAAACAGCCCTGGCTGATATCCAGCAAGAAATGGTGAAATCTGAACAGAGTGTACATATAGCTGACCTGAAAGCCCAAGCCCAAATCAAGCAGGCTACAGGTGAAGCTGAGGGGACAAAACTCCGGTCAATTGCGGAGGCTGAAGGTATTCGCGCCACAGGTAACGCCAAAGCTGAAACCTACCGCGCTGGTGTGGAAGCCTTGGGTTCACAGGGTTATACAGCAATGCAACTGATGCAAATTATAGGCGATCGCCATGTCCGCTTGATTCCAGATGTTCTAGTTGGCAGTAATGGCAGTAATAACGGCTTAGTAGATGGTCTACTGTCAATGATTTTATGGAATCAAACTGCTAAAAATGGTGAACTGACACCAACGCCTTTGCATCCACAACCAATAACCCCAACCCAACCAACCCCAGAAAACGGTATTCCACCTATAATTGTGAATTTTCCAGTGGATAAGTAACATCATCTGACAGTAGGGGCGCACAACTAGCTGTGTGCCCCTACCCTATGGTTTAATTACTCGAAAATTGCTGTATTGGATTTCACCATCGCTTCAACCAAACCAGGACTTACGCAAAATTATGAAAAAACGAACCACAAAGGACACAAAGAACACAAAGAAATAAGAGTTTCAGAGAGTTTTTGCGTAAGTCCTACAAACCAAAACTTCTGCGAAATATTCACCTGAAATGCTGTAACTAACTTTATTCTTGTGTTCAAGGATATCTAAAGTTATAAAAGATAATCTTATTACTAGCTTTATGACCATAGATTTACGAGCATTTTTTCAGGCAAGTGACCCCAGTCGAACCTTGTTTGTCAACAATCAGTCAGATGTAAAATACTACATTGATTTTTCTTCGGTACGAGGCGGAGATATTATTGGTAAGCTGAAGCAAAAAATTACTTTTTTCAAGCCAAATGAAGCTACCTGCACTCTGTTTACTGGGCATATTGGCTGTGGAAAATCGACGGAACTATTAAGGCTACAGGCAGAACTGGAAAAATCAGACTTTCATGTGGTGTATTTTGAGTCTAGTGAAGACTTGGAAATGACTGATGTGGATATTGCTGATGTGTTATTAGCGATCGCTCGTCGCGTTAGTCAAAGTCTGGATAAAATTACACTGGAGGAACCCACGAGATTTAATGGTTTGCTCCAAGGTGCTTGGAACGTCTTAAATTCTGAAGTCACTGGGGCAAAAGTCAAGCTGGGCGGTGTTGATGTTGGTGTCAGTAGTGACAAAGATAAGTTGTCTTTGGCTTTTGGTATTGGCGAAATCACTACGAAGATGAAAAGCGACCCAACGCTACGGGCGAAACTTAATCAGTATCTAGCACCGCAAAAGACTAATTTGTTAGAAGCAATTAATCGGGAATTATTGGAACCTGCGATCGCTAAATTAAAACAGCAGGGTAAACAAGGTCTGGTGGTAATTGTCGATAATCTCGACCGGATAGATAATCGCGTCAAAGCTTGGGGTCGTCCACAACAAGAATATTTATTTGTAGACCAGGGTGAATTTTTGACAAAGCTGAATTGTCATTTAATTTATACCATGCCTTTATCCCTGAAATTTTCTAACGATTACGGAATGCTTACCCAGCGATTCCCGGAAGACCCCAAAGTATTACCGATGGTGCCAGTACAATGGCCTGATGGTAGCGTTCACGAACAGGGAATGGCACTAATAAAACAGATGGTGCTAGCAAGAGCCTTTCCTGACTTGCAAGCAGATGAGCGCTTGCATAAGATTACTGAAATTTTTGATAATCCCGCCACCCTAGACCGCTTATGTAGATTGAGTGGTGGTCATGTGCGAGACTTGCTCAGACTCCTGAATACTTGGATTATGGAAGAAATGGCGCTTCCCCTTTCGCGTGAAACTTTAGACCAAGTTGTTCGCGCCCGTCGTAACGAAATGATGATGCCCATTTCCGATGACGAATGGCAATTGCTACGTCACGTCAAGCAAAAGAAAAAAGTCAGCGATGACCAAGGATATCAAAAGTTAATCCGCAGTCGCTTTGTTTTTGAATATCGAGATAGCGGCGAATCTTGGTTTGATGTTAATCCGATTTTGGCAGAAGCAAGGGAGTTGCAGTGAGGAATCAGGGAAGCAAAAAATAATTAACAGGAGGAAATATGAAAACAATCCAAATCCCAAAGACGCGATTTATCGCGTCTGGTGCCTTAACCGAACCGTATTGAGTTTTGCCTGTTTGAACGCGGTTTCTAACTGCCCTCTTAACTTATGACCGACTCGCAACCACCAAAAGATAACCTTCTAAACAACGATGTCTACGACGAGCTACGCCTACGCTCTGTTGCACAATTAGCATGGGCGATTGAATCTTCCGTGGGACAGTTTAAGCTGATTTTGGCACGGTGTAATTATGCCAAACTGCGCGATCGCCTGATCCAAAAATTGCGAGAAATCTGTCAAGTCGAAATTCGGGTGTTGGTCATACAACAATCTCACAAAACTCTTTACACAGCCATTCGGGACGAATTCGGCGACAACCTACCAGGCTGTGTAATGGTTGTGGGTTTAGAGACAGTGCCGAATTTAGCTGCGATGTTAACTTCTGCTAATCAGGTGCGGGAGGAGTTTCGCAAGAATTTTGCTTTTCCTGTAGTGTTGTGGATTGATGATGAAATCTACAAACAACTGATGCAATTGGCTCCAGATTTAGAGAGTTGGGCTACTACGAGGAATTTTGCGATCGCTCAGGATGATTTAATCAATTTAATCCAACAACTTGCAGACCAATATTTTAACAATACCCTGAATCTTAGTTTAGATGATTATGGAGTTTTAGAAACAGAATTAGCAGCAGCCCAGAGAGATTTACCAGGTGAATTACAGATTTCTCATCCAGAAGTGAAAGCTAATTTCTCATCTTTGTTGGGCTTTGTAAAACAAGTTAATAATAAAATTGATCTAGCGTTAGAACATTATCAAGTTGCTCTAGAGCTTTTTAGGCAACTTAATTATTTAGAACAGCAAACAAAAATCGTTGGTGATATTGCTTTTTGCTATTATCTCAAAGCTTTTAAAGCTCCAGATTTGAATTATTCAGATTGGCTGAATACTCGAATTTATATTCGTAAGTATATCAACTTGATTGAAAAAAATAAACAATTAATTGCAAAATCAATATTTAAATTTGGTGTTATACTGCGTGATTTACAAGAATGGCAAGAGTTAAAAAATCTTGCTGAACAAGCATTAGACATACATCAGGCTGATAATCAACCAATAGAATTAGCAAAAGATTACGGTTTTTTAGCTGAGGTAGCTTTAGCTGAACAATCTTGGTTAGAAGCCAATAAATTTGCACAGCAAGCCATCAAGATTGTAGAGGAACACAGCACAAGCCTCCTCATATCAAATGATTTGAGCCTCTATCGGTTTCTTTTGGCTCGTTCTCAATATCATTTAGGTGCTTATCAACAGGCAATTCATAACTTAGAAACTGCAAAAGATATCGGTAACCCGCAGGTAGATTTAAAGCTTTATCTCAATATTCTCGCTCATTTGCAAAAGCTTTACTTTGAGCAAAAAGCATATCTGAAAGCCTACGAAATGAAACAGCAACAGCGTTCCGTGGAACAGCAATTTGGGCTGCGGGCGTTTATTGGTGCTGGGAGATTACAGGCGACAAAACAATTAGAAGCCACAGGACTTACACCCCTGCGCGTTGATAATAAAGATAGTATTGCCCCAGAGATTGCTGCATCTGGTCGTCAATTGGATGTAGAACGTTTAATTGAACGCATTGGCCGCCCAGATAAAAAGTTGATCGTAATTCATGGGCAATCAGGTGTAGGTAAAAGTTCTCTAGTGAATGCTGGACTGGTGCCAGCTTTAAAGAATCAAGCGATCGGTATTCAAGATAATTTACCTGTAGTGATGCGCGTTTACACCAACTGGGTGGAAGAGTTAGAACCTCAAAATTCACCCTCAGAAGGTCAACTTTCACCCTCAGAAGGTCAACATTCACCCTCAGAAGGTCAACATTCACCCTCAGAAGGTCAACATTCACCCTCAGAAGGTCAAC
>NZ_CAWUDO010000033.1:0-82315 GCF_963920935.1 Nostoc sp. CCY 9925
TTAGTCATTAGTCATTAGTCATTAGTCATTAGTCATTAGTCATTAGTCATTGGTTACTAATTATTCTCCTTGTTTCCTTGTCTCCCCACACTCCCCCATCCCCCGGTCGGTGAGCGGAGCCGAACCGCATCTCCCCACCTCCCTCATTTCTCAACAATGATTTTTGCGACATAATTTAATATAAACATTTACTAAAGGTATATTTGCTATATATCTACCATATACTTACGTATTTTCCATGAAGTTCTCCTTTTAGGAGTAACATAGTGAAACAGCACTGCTGATTTGTACTACCTTACTTAGTCAAGTTTTGTTTCACACGTTTTGGGAATATGAGTAAACTAATTCCAGCCATCAGAGTCAAAAACTTCAGCTTCTATTACGAGACTCATAAGATAGTTGAAGGCGTGTCAATGGATATTTACCAAAACCAAATCACGGCAATTATTGGTTCTAGTGGTTGTGGCAAGTCTACTTTTCTTAAATCGTTAAATCGCATGAACGAATTAGAAGCAGAAGTTAATGTTGAAGGAAGAGTAGAATTTTTTGGACAGAATATTTATGAGCGCCGTGTCAATTTAAGTAGATTACGTCGCCAAATTAGTATGGTTTTTCCCAAGCCAAATCTTTTTCCCATGAGCGTTTATGATAATGTTGCCTATGGCGTGAAATTAGTTGGATGGCATCCGAAAGTAGAATTAGATGCGATTGTTGAATCTGCAATTAAAGCTGCCGATCTTTGGGATGAACTAAAAAATAAGCTGCACAAGTCTGCTTTAGAACTCTCT
Source organism: Nostoc sp. CCY 9925 (assembly GCF_963920935.1). NCBI lineage: Bacteria > Bacillati > Cyanobacteriota > Cyanophyceae > Nostocales > Nostocaceae > Nostoc > Nostoc sp. CCY 9925. The sequence goes on from NZ_CAWUDO010000033.1 coordinate 789, forward strand.
GGGGGACAACAACAAAGACTATGTATTGCCCGCGCTTTAGCAGTTAAACCAAAAATTCTACTGATGGATGAACCTTGTTCAGGTCTCGATCCTATTGGTAGTATGCAAATTGAAAATCTGATCCAGAGCTTGCGCTTAGAGTTAACAATTGTGATTGTTACCCACAATATGCAGCAAGTAACTCGCCTATCTGATTTTACGGCTTTCTTTTACAGTAATGAAAACCGCATTACTCAAATGGTTGAATTTGGTACTACAAATAAAATTTTTACTAATCCCCTTGATTCCCGTACCCGCGATTACATTTTTGCCCGCGTCAGTTAAAATCTTTTTTAAATTTTGACTATTTAGATGACTATGAGTAGGAATTAGATGACTCGAACTCGAAAAGGCTGATTTTTTACTCCCTAGATACGCAAATCAGTTGAAAAATCCCAAACGGATTACTGTAATTTAATTTCCGCGCCCTTTGAGTTTTTCTTGTGTTGGGCAATACTAATCTAAGTTGACATAATTTTTATACTATAAACTTAAGAAGAGTATCTGCTTTAGACCACCTCAATAAAAAATGAAATGTCCCCGGTGCGAGTCTACTTCATATCGTAAAAATGGTCGTCGTAATAGCAAGCAGAATTACCTCTGCAAAAACTGTGGTAAACAATTCCTTGAGCCGCCACTTTCTCGTTTGCTGGAAGCTGACTTGATTGCTAACAGCAAGGACTACAGTCAACTAAATACGGCTGAAGTTGGAGAACTTGCTTTAGCAAACGAACTATCAGCAGAAAAATTCAAAGAAAAAAATCTTAGCTCTTTTAGTTCTATATTAGCTGAAGAATTACTGCAAATTTTATTATCACCTGATTGGCTTGAATCTGATGCTTTCAAGCATTTTATCCAAAAAATCCAGCAAAAGCAGGAAATTAAACCTGATTTAGAAACAGGAATTTCTGTTTTACTTTTAGATGCAGAAAACTTAAAATTAGATATTAATTCTGAATTATTTTTAGCGAGTTTATGTGAGTATCCTTTGCAAGTTAAATTAGCATTTGCCAACTGGAGAAATCCAAGTATTGGTAAGCACGATATTGAACTTTATAACCGTGGTTATCAACTTGTGCATGTGCCTGGAGGGAAGGATAGTGCTGATGCCAAAATGATTGGATTTGGTGCTTGTGTCTTACGATCTTATCCAGCAGTTAAAGAAATTTTGGTCTGTTCTGGAGATGGAATTTTAATCCACCTCTGTAACGAACTCCAAAACCAGGGATTGATTGTTTATTGGGTGCGTAGACAAGGACAAAATTTGCATATAGAAAACCGGAATACTGGTCACTTAACTCATTACTCTATAACAATGACCAGAGAAGTTCCATCCTTGGAACAAGTAGTTGAGGAAATTCAAGATTTAATTAAAAATGAACAAAACTCAATCAATGCTCGATTACACAGTTTAGCGGCTATTGCCAGTTTATTTGAAGAAAGATGCAATATCAATACCAAGAATCATCAAAAGAGGTCAGAAGTTGAAGAAATAATTTCTCTTCCAGATGATGCGTCTACACAATCCATGAAAGACGAACAACAACAATATTTTATGCAACTTTCTGATAGAGAACAATTAGATCAATTTTTATTGAAAATAATTCAAGATATTCAAATAAATTCTCCCAAAACTAAATTATCTGTGTCCAAGCTAGGTACAGAAATACAGAAAATAACTGAAAAATCTCCTAATTCAATTGTCAAAAAATTAAAGTTAGGTTCTAATTTTACTAAATATTTAGAATCATCCTCTGTATTTAAGTTAAAGCCAAGTGGCAACGAATATGAGGTAATGCCGCTATTCTTTGAGTAAATACTTTCTGAACATCTCAGGAGTTACGCAAAATCATGAAAAAACGAACCGCAAAGGACCCAAAGGAGACAAAGAAATAAGAGTTTCAGAGAGCTTTTGCGTAAGTCCTACATCTATCTAGAACTTGAGTCCATAATTGAGTATTATGTAAAAAGTTGTAAAGAAATGTAAATATTAAAATGCAGGATAAAGTTGTCGTTATTGTCGGTGCTACTGGTGGTATTGGTTCAGCCTTAACACGTAAACTTGCGCCTACGGGAGTACGGTTCGTATTGGCTGCGAGAGATGCGGTGCGTTTAACCACACTGGCTGCTGATTTACCAGGACAAGTTTTGACTGTTCCCACAGATATTACCGATCCTCAACAGGTAGACACTTTGATCGAAAAAACCGTTGCTGAGTTTGGTCAAATCGATATTTTGGTGAATGCTGCTGGTGCTGGTATACTCAAGCCTTACAATAGCCTGGAACCTGCTGATTTAGACAAAATGCTGGATGTCAACTTAAAAGGCAGCTTTTACACTACTCAGGCGGCTGCCCAAGAGATGCAAAAACGCAAGTCTGGTCATATCTGTAATGTAGTAGGAATTCTCGGCAAGCATTCGATGGGGATGGCGGCGGCTTATTCTGCTTCTAAGTTTGGTGTTGTCGGTTTCAGCAAGTGCATGGCAGAGGAACTCAAGCGCTTTGGTGTCAAGTTCACGCTATTCTACTTTGGTGGGGTAGATTCTCCTTTTTGGGATAATGTGAACTTAAAAGTAGACCGGAAAAAAATGCTCAGTGCTGAAACTGCGGCCAATGCGATTTTTTTTGCCCTTTGTGCCGAACCGCAAGCTGTACCAATGGAAATTAACATCCAACCTGATAGTCATCTGTTTTTTTAGGTCTGGGGACGTTGTAGTTCGCCTAGATAATTCTTGCTTGGGAAAGACCTGAAAATTTAGCAAAAAAGGCAAAATTTAGAAATATATAAGCTGTTATGCTGGATTTTCAGTATCTATGAAAATTGATCACGTTCATTTCTATGTAGAAGACGCCAAAATATGGCGGGATTGGTTTGTACACCATCTTGGTTTTCAAGCAGTAGGCGATCGCATTAATTCATTTCATACTTGTACAGAAGTAGTTAAAAGTGGTAGTGTCTGCTTTTTGCTGTCTTCACCACTGTTACCCACAAGTCCAGTAGCTGAGTTTCTACGTCAATATCCCCCTGGTGTCGCCGATGTCGCTTTTGCTGTGGAAGACGTAGAAGCAGCGATCGCACATGCTAAAATGCACGGTGCCACAGTTTTACAACCCATCCAGCAAGAGAATTTAGGCGTAACATCCCTCAAGTGGAGCAAAATTGCCGCTTGGGGTGGACTGACTCATACGTTGATACAAAGAGAAGTAGAAGGAGACGCGGAGACTGAAAGACGCTCTGAGGCGGAGAATTCTTTCACCGCGTGCTCTTTAATTACTGGCATAGATCACATCGTACTCAACGTAGAAATTGGCGATTTAGAACGTGCTGTTGCTTGGTACGAAAATATTCTTGATTTTAAACCCCAGCAGGTATTTAAAATTAAAACCGATCGCTCTGCTTTACACAGTCAAGTGATGGTTTCGCATAATGGCGACGTACAATTGCCAATTAACGAACCAGCTACCAGGAATTCCCAAATTCAAGAATTTTTAGATCTCAACCGGGGGCCGGGAATTCAGCATATTGCTTTGCGCACAACAAATCTTGTGAGTGCGATCGCTAAATTTCGTGCCAGTGGTTTATCGTTACTCTCAGTTCCTCAAACCTATTACACGCAACTAAAACAGCGTCCAGGATTTCCATTATCAGATCGGGAAATTGAGGCGATCGCCAAACAAGAAATTCTCGTAGACTGGCAAGAATATACTGCTTTAGAGGGACAAAATACTGCGCCTTTATTACTACAAATTTTCACCCAGCCAATATTTGAAAAGCCGACATTTTTCTTTGAATTTATTGAGCGCCGTTTCCAAGCTCAAGGTTTTGGCGAAGGAAACTTTCGCGCCTTATTTGAAGCCATTGAAAGCGAACAAATCAAACGCGGTACTTTGCAATAAATACTGATAAGCTGAAAAATATTCAATTTGCACACCGAACTAAACATAACTGTTGTGGGGCACGCATCTTGCCTACCCTAATTATGCAAGTTATACCAATTTAAAAAAGAATGGGATAAATACACCATTTTGTAGAGACGCGATGAATCGCGTCTTCACCCAAGGATGTGTCACTCCGTTATGGCTATATTTGAAAATCTGAAATATTTTCAATCATAATATTGAAATTGTCTATATCACTAAATTGATTTCCTGTAATTGTTACCTCTACTGAGTTAGTGCTATCGTTGCCATTATTAGTCGCATGAATACCGTTTCCATCAATTACTGAGAGAACATTGTTAGAGATAGTAGCACTGCTACTAACATTATCATCAAAATATTCTAGTTTAATACCATCAGTTAAATTCGAGTCTCCTGGGTCAAAATCTCGGACATTGGTAATTGTATTTGCAGATATTGTAAAGATTGTCTGAGAATTATTCCTGACTTGAAAATTCATTCCATCTTTATTGTTAACGCCGTTGATAGTATTTTCGTCAACAGTAATATTGTTAGCAACAACATCATCAGCAGCTTGGAAGTTGATACCATTTGAGCCACTACTTGTGTTTACTCCAGTGATTTGATTTTGATTAATAGCTATACTGCTCAAATTAGCACTGCCTGTTAATTGAACATCGACACCACTACCAATATTAGAAATGGTATTACTATTGATTTGTAATCTACCGGATGCCGTACCAGAAAAGCTAACGCTAATATCATTTAAGTTTTCTGACAAACTATTATCTTCAATTGTTAAATCCACATTGCCTGTAGAATTTTGGGTAAAAATACCATAACTGTTGTTCAAACCGTTAATAATATTCTGATTAAGGGTAACTGTACCTGTAACTTCAGATAAGGCAATACTTTCTTGATTCGCATCAGTAATTGTATTCCTATCTATATTGATAGTACCGTTAGAATTTTCTACCTGAATACCTTGTGTACCTGCGTTGGTAATAGCATTATCAGTAATCTTTGCTATCTCACCACCAGTTAATTTAATCCCTACAGCTTGGGAATTTTGAATAGTGTTATTTATCACCTCTAAATTGCCTTGCAAATCATCTAATCCAATACCTTCAGCAGTAGTATTTGAGATTTGATTGCCTGTAATCTGCACATCCAAAGTAGTTGTATTACTGAAGTTACTTGTACTAATACCGCGTCCAGCTATATCAGAGATGCTATTACTAGTAACATTAGCTGTAGAATTCACATTATCAAAAAATTCGATATTGATAGCATCAGTAAAATTGGAATCTCCAGTAATCGTGTCTCTGATATTGCTAATTATGTTACTAGAAATTGTAAATACAGCACTACTATTTCCATTGAGTTGAAGATTAATTCCATCTCCATTAGTTATGGTATTAATACTATTACCTGAGATAGTAATATTATCGGCAACGACATCGTTAAAAGCTTGTAAGTTGATACCATTAGATGTGATATCTGCATCAACTCCATTGATTTGATTATTGTTGATAGTTACACTGCTCAAATTAGTGCTATCTGACAATTGCAAATCTACAGCAGTACCATTATTGGTGATGGTATTGTCGTTAATTTGTACTGTGCCAGTTGTCCCAGCTAAACTGACACGGACATCATTAAAGTTTTCCGTCAATTGGTTATTGGCAATTATTAAGTTGACATCACCTATGGTATTTGTAAAGTCAATACCAATATTATTGTTGCTACCATTGATGTTGTTCTGACTAATAGTTGCTGTGCCTGTGATTTCCGATAACTTAATACTTTCTTGCTTCGCATCAGTTAAGGTATTATCGCTAATATTTGTAGTGCCGCTAGCAGTTTCTAATACAATACCTCGATCGCCTGTATTAGTAATGTTGTTGCTAGTGACTATGGGAGAAATAACTTGAGCTAGCTGTATACCATCTCCAGAAATATTGCTGATAGTATTACTATTAATTGTAGGACGAACGATCGCATTATCTGTTGCTTGTAATTGAATAGCGCGATCACCACTATCACCGCTGCCAATATTTTGGATAATATTATTAGCAATAGTTATAGTTACATCTGCTTTGTCTGCCACTTGAAAGTCAATACCATCATTACCAGATGTATCTAAAGTATTACCTGTAATCGTGAAGCTAGTAATACTATTATTAAACAAATTGACGGCCGGAGTTGCAGCTTCTGGCTTGAGCAATTCAACTTCAATACTACTATCACCAACATGAGTAATGATGTTATTGGCAATAGTAAAACTACCTTCAGAATTGGCAACGGCATTAATTGAAATCCCTTCGTCAACAATGTTCTTCAAGGTGTTACCAGTAACTACAAATGTGCCTTGACCTAAATTACCTAAATTCAAATCGATACCATCGGCACCAGAACCACCATTAACTTGACCATTATAAATAATCTGATTATTGAGGATATTAGCTGTAATGCTGGCATTGCTAGCACAAGTTTTATTTACAAACGCTGCATCAACATCACGGCAGAGATTAACTTCAATACCATCTACCCTGTAATTAGTATCAACATCAAAGTTGGTGATGATGCGGTTATCAGTAATTGTTAAATCTGTAATTCCTTGGTAATTCCAAACAAAAATCCCACTTTCTAAACTAGTGTCAATTGCAGGGCTGCGGGTATCAGTAATAGTATTTCTAGCAATTTCTACTGTACCTATGACATTTTCTAAATAAATAGCTTCGCTAAAAGCATTGGTAATTTTATTATCTAAAATTCTCACATTACTAATGTTAGTTCCCTTAACGCCTCTTGCATCATCAGTACCAGGAATTTGAATATTAAATCCAGAAATAACAGTATTATTCCCCAGTGTAATTAATCCATTTCCAGTAGGAACTGCGCCAGTAATTGTTGGATGTATCCCACTGCCAGATAAAGGTAGGGTGACGGCTCCCAAATCTTTGACATTAACTACTTGTAGAGGGCCACTCGAGAATACTCGAACGCCATCGGGAATAGTAAATGGTGGAAAAATAGTGTTGAAATTAGAACGAACATAAATCACATTGTCTGCTTTAGCTACCGCCACAGCATCAGCAATTGTGCCAAAGGGAGCTTCAAAAGTACCATTACCAGTACCACCAGGTGCTACGTGGATAATGATGGAGCGATTATTATTTGTAGGCGTATCAGGATTATTTGTAGGAGTTCCAGGATTATTATTTGTAGAACCTTGATTTTCTGATTCAATCGTTGCAGGAAAAGAATTAGTTCTATTTTCAACAGCAACTAAAATAGTAGCTTGGTTCTCTATTGTTGTTGCCATCCGCGCCAAAGCACTATCTTTCTTCGGCTTGCTTCTCCTACTAACACTACCAGGGAAATTTGCACCAATACTAAAAATCAGCCTAGTATCAAATAGGTCATCATTTTGTAGAGAAAGACTCAAACCTAAATAATCATTAGGACGAGCTTCAATTCTCGTTTTCCAACCAAAAGCTTCCCTTGATTGACCGCCAGAGTAGTAGTATACACCCGCATAACCCCGCAAGTCGCCACTACCAATGTTTGCTAAACGTGTACCAACTTCTGCATCTACACCAGACATCGCTACTTCTAAAAAGCGCGATCGCTGTATTATTAATGAATCACCTTGAAAGAATGGCAGATTTCTTTGGTCAATTTGATTTTCTGAAGAATTCAAAGGAAGATAAGCATTAAAACGAAAATCCCAACTACCCAAAGCTTCAAAACCTAGCCCTAACTGATCGAAATTACTCCTACCTGTATCGCGAGTAGAATAAGAAATATAGCCACCAATAATACGATTATCTTTTCCGCTAAAAAATCGATGTCCTAACAATATATTGCTAGCTAAATTAGAGTCATTGTCTAATAAAACTTTCCCTTGTAAGAAAGTCAAACTATTGCCAGGAGTTTGTAAAACAGGTAAAAACCCCTCGAAACTGCTAAATGATTCATATCCTGCCCCCTCAGTGGTGTAGCGTACTCCAAAGCGGGGCGTAAATATCGGTTCTGGTTCTGGTATTGTTTGAGCAATCGCTGTTGATGCAGAAGCTAAAATTCCAAACAAAGTAACGCAACCCAAATATTTCAAATTCTTCATTGGTAGACCTGATATATAAAACCCAAATCAATATAGAGACGTTGCAGTGCAACGTCTCCTGTTCTCCAAACATTAGATAAACCTGCTAGTAGAATTTTTGCGGCGAATACCAATTACACAAGGACGAGGAATACCCGTAGATTGCTACTGTGTGAAGATACCAAAACAGTCTTCAACTTTGACAGATGCTAGCCAACTACTCATTCGTTATCTATGTATTTAGTCAATACCAGTTAGCTGATACAGCCGAAGATATGACCGCTTACATCTTAGTTGTATTTTTTCAAACTGTCACTATAGTTAAAGATGCTTAAAAATCGCCGCTAAAAACAAGGAAGCATCAGGGGTGCAAAGACAACACTAATTAACCAGATTGGTTTTATAATTCTTCGCACTTATTCAGAGTATTAAATAAAGATTCAAATGCTTGAGTATAAAATATCAATTGAAAGTCAGCCAGACTCTAAAGAAGTTGAATTTACAGACAAGCAACTTCACGAATTCAATGTAGACAAGATTGGCGATTATCAATATACGCCGTTGTTTTTACTGCTTCGTGATTCTCAGAAAAATGTAGTGGGCGGCTTGGAGGGTTTTATCGGCTTGGGATGGTTCCATATTGCTACTCTCTGGGTTGCACAAGAGTTAAGAGGTGATGGATATGGAAAAGCACTTCTTTTGGCCGCAGAACAAGAGGCTGTTAATCGTGGCTGCTTCAACGCGTATGTTTTTACTTACAGCTTCCAAGCTCCTGGATTTTATCAGCACTTGGGTTATGAAGTGTTTGGAGAGTTGGAAGATTTTCCTCCAGGTCATCGTCGATACTTTCTGAAAAAGTCTTTACAAAAAACACTTAGTTAAATTCAACAGTGCAAATTTGCGATCGCAAAATAGCCACACAACTGCGATAATTTTAATAAAAATTAACATTTTGTGGCGATGCTAAGACTAATTACTGACTTCGACGGCCCAATTATCGATGTTTCCGAACGCTACTACCGAGTTTATCAATTTTGCCTAGAAAAAACCCGTCGCCCAGACCAACCAGTGCAAGAACTTCCCAAAGCAGAGTTTTGGGAGTCAAAGCGTAAGCGTATTCCCGAAAAACAAATCGCCTTAAATTCTGGCTTAGACGAAGCCCAAGCACAAGAATTCGCTCAATTGCGGCGACAAACAGTACATACACAACCTTACTTCGAGTATGACACCCTTGCACCGGGCGCCGTGGATGCACTGTTAAAGATTCAACAAGCCGGAGTTGATTTAGCAGTTATGACTATGCGCCGAGTCCGGGAACTAGATTATGCCTTCCAAAAGCACGATTTAGGCAGATTTTTTCCAGAAAACCGTTGTTATTGCCTGAGTAACGACTACGTTAAAACTCGTGACATCGAAGATAAACCCTTGTTGATGGCCAGAGCAATAGAAGAACTACCAGCCGCCGCTGATACCTGGATGGTGGGAGATACAGAAGCCGACATCACCGCTGCAAAAAAACACGGTGTTAAAGTGATGGCTGTGGAATGTGGTATCCGCGATCGCACTCAATTAGAACTTTACCATCCCGACTTAATCGTTAAAAACTTAAGTGCTGCTGTAGATTTAATCCTAGAGCCTAAACGTTTTACCTAGAGTCGTCGTAATCGCTCAAAACCTGAGCGTGACAGATGAATAACTAAATATTTTTCCTGAGGCTGCAATGTATAAATTGGGTTAATTTTGGACGTTAATACCAAACTGACTCCGTGATTTTGTGTCCGCGAAAGCCTCAGACAGTAAGCTTATAACTTTTAATATATTCTCTCAAGATAAGTCCCAACCTAGTCAAAATGTACTTAGCTTAAGTAATGTTGCGCCTATAGGTAAAACTTGGGACAAGCACCGAGCCAATGCTGATAAAGTCTTCCAGTATTACGCCAAAGCAGATGAACATTGCTTTCAGCAGTATGCTCGCCGAGTGAGAACATGTTCCGAGTTGCTGGAGTTTCAATTAGTACCAGAGGAATCGGAAGGTATTCTCAACTTAAAACTATCAGATGCCCAATTTTGTAGAGTTCGTCACTGTCCAGTTTGTCAGTGGCGGCGATCGCTCATGTGGAAAGCAAGGGCTTACAAAATTCTCCCACAGGTTGTTACTGACTACCCCAAGTACCGTTGGCTGTTTGTTACCTTGACTGTGAAGAATTGCCGAATTGAAGAACTTAGGGAAAACTTAGATTCCATAAATAAAGCTTTTAAGCGATTGACTGAATTAAAAGTATGGCCTGCAAAAGGTTGGGTGAAGTCCATAGAAGTGACTAAAGCTAAAAATGGAATATCGGCACATCCGCATTTACATATTTTGGCAATGGTATCGCCTTCGTATTTCAGTCATGGTTATTTATCTCATGCCAAATGGGTAGCGTTATGGCAGCAGTGCTTACGGATTGATTACCAGCCAGTTATTCATATTAGCGCGATCGCTAAACATCATAACCCCTCACTACTCATTCCAGAAATTCTCAAATATCAGGTGAAAGAGTCAGATTTGGTAAGTGATAGAGAATGGTTTTTAGAGTTAACCCGTCAACTGCACAAAACTAGAGCGATCGCTGTTGGGGGTATACTCAGACACTATATGCGCGAATTAGAGCAGAAAAACCAAGACCTCATTAATGAAAGTGAAGAGACAGATGAGGTGAACAGGGAAAGTTTGTTTTTTAGATGGGAGCGCAAGTTACAAAGATTTAATATAGAGTGACATCAGCGATACGACCAGACTCACGTAATCCTTACAGTAAATAGATTACAGGAATTTAGAACCGTAAATACTCTGGTTTAATCGTGCGGAAGCTCAAAGACCAGCGGTCAGATACAACAGGAAGTAGTTCATGGAGAATACCAGAATCAAACTTGATAACCTGACCATCTGTAAGCTGATATTCCTGATTACCGATGCAGAAAGTAGCACGTCCAATATTTACTAATGCTACGAGAGGTTCAAAAACAGAGTGGTCACAGTGTCGTATCATGCGACCACCTGGACGATAATGGCAGAGTAAGGCACAATTCCATCCTGGAAGAATGCGATCGCCAAGTCGATTAACCCTCTCATCCCAATGTCCTTTCTTAATTTCCGCGTTAGGCTTTAGTATTACCTCGTATCCAAACCATTTGTGAGTTCGACCATAAGCAACCCGACTAGAAGACATTGATTTCATCCTAGATTGATAATTACGCCAGTCATAAAGACTTTGAAGATCGCTACGAACGTATCCAATAGTTTCAACTAAATTCATTATTAGCTCCTAAAAGTTTTAATTCTGAAAACTAAACTAATTACACTTATCCTCACCCCGAAGGGAAAAAGAAAAAAAAGGCGTTTTGACACCACAACTATTGGAGTAAAACTCTTTATTCGTTTTCACCTGGAGAGATTAAAGAAAGAAGTTATTCAACTAAGCAAGTAGATAAATGCATAGTTCCTAATTTTTAGGCGTTAGCCTGTCCTTCCTCTAACAAAAAGCACAAAAAATACCAGTCACCCGAAAAATAGATGACTGGTATTTATAAATTGCCTTGACTTGAAATTATGAAATAACTTCGATGGACAAATTATAAAATGTGAAAATAAATTGTTATGTTTAAGATTGAGTTATTTAAACTATCGTTCAGAAATTATCTGATGTTGACTTACTGTTACCGCTAGCTGTAATCCCAATGCATCCAGGAATTTACTCAGACAAGAAAATTCAATTTTTCCTTGCTCAAACAACATCAATTTTAACTAGCCAGGGAAAAAGCTTCTGCAACCGCTTTTGGTAATTCAATCAATACGAAATAATTGCTAGGGTATAAATAGTCTTCACCTGATTCATCAATAACTCTAATCATTCGGTGCTTAACAGCATCGGAATCAGGAACAGTCTGGTAAATTTTCCGAATTTCTAAAGAAGCAGCATAATCTTTGTTGCTAATGCAAACAACATATTGAGTTTCTGTGTTCGCTGACTGCATAACGACTCCTATAGAAAGCGTTTTATTTTGATTTCTTTCTTACCAATTCCGTGGGCTTCATACCAGTGTAACTCAGCTTCATAAATGCTTCCGTCGTCTAAGCTAATGGTTGCAAAGCCTTTAAGTTTTCGCCACCGTCCTGAACCATAAGTTTTACGCAAGCGTTCAAGTTCACGAATGGAGTTACCAACAGCAATTATTTCAATATTGGTGATGTCTCCGATAATTTCAAAATTCAACTAAGCATTACTCCTAGTAAATATTGCAACAAATAGGTTTTAACGACGACCCGTCGCCATCCTTTGACTAACCAACTCAGCCGCTAAATCTATCGCCGCTTTCATACTTGTAGCATCAGCAATTCCCTTACCCGCAATATCAAACGCTGTTCCATGATCTGGTGAAGTCCGCACAAAAGGAAGACCAATAGAAGTATTAACTGCGCGATCGAACGCCATCAATTTCACGGGAATTAAGCCTTGGTCGTGGTAAAGTGCCAAGTACGCATCAGCAGGATTTGAAAGGTGAGAATTTCCGTACCAAGCTTGACCGGGCTTAACCCACATTGTATCTGGCGGTATCGGCCCGTCTAATTGCAATTGCGGTCTATTTTGCCGTTCTTCCTCCAACCAGGGAATTAACCAATCTTGTTCTTCACGTCCCAATTGTCCCTGTTCGCCACTGTGGGGATTTAAACCTGCGATCGCAATTCTCGCTTTTTCTATCCCAAAGTCTTGCTTTAAACACTCCACCAACAAATCCAGTTTTTCTGTCAACAACTGCGGTGTCAATATATCAGGAACTTGACATAGAGGAATATGTGTGGTAGCCAGTAAAGCTCGGAGTGTCCAATTAGTATGGGGCGATCGCGCTACAAATAACATACCAAAGCGCTTCACACCAGACTTTTCTGCCAGCAGTTCCGTTTGTCCTGGGTAATTATACCCTGCGGCTTTCCAAGCAGATTTAGCGATCGGCCCGGTGACGATACCATCAAATTTACCAGCAAGTGTTTGGGCGATCGCATATTCCATATAAGCAAAACTAGCCGCACCACTAGCTGCATTACCTATTCCTGGAATAATTTCACCTTTAATTTCCTCCTTTAACTGCACATCAATTACTGACAATAGCTCTGGATTTACCAAAGGTACTAAATTTTGAGTTAAATTCAGTTTTTCATAAGTCTGTGCCAGCAAATCTTGGTTACCCACCACAGTAACGTCATATTTTTTACTAATTGCCGGATCTGCTAAAGCTTTCAAAATTACCTCCGGCCCAATTCCCGCTGGATCTCCGACTGTCAGCGCCAAACGCGGACGATTCTGTTTGCCAAAATTTTCTAAATTCCCTTGATTATTTTGATACATAAAATTTCTTCATAATTAATATTAAATTCTTCCTCATCTTCCTCACCCCTCTCATCTCCCCTCCTTAGTAGAGATTGCCTCCAAAACCAGTAGGGATTAGCTGCTAAACTAGTTTAAAATTATTTACACAGGTCTAATCCCACAGCAACTATTAAACAGCTTCTGGCAGACCTACTTTCAACAAATCAATTTCCATAAGGAGAATCACACGAATGGGCGCTGAAATTTTGAATGCAGCTCTATTGTCCTTCGGTTTAATCTTTGTCGGCTGGGGCTTAGGTGCGTTATTACTGAAAATTCAAGGCGGAGAAGAATAATTGAGTGCTGTTAGCTAGCGGTAGCGGGGCGTTTAGCCCGTAGCTAGTGCTGAGTTAAAAGTTAGGAGTTATAAGAATTCTTCCCATCTCCCCCATCCCTCCATCCCCCTCATCTCACCCACTCCCCACTCCCTTTTTCACCGCTAACCGAGAAAAAAGCTTGTCCCATAAGCGGACAGCAATTTTCTCATGAGCCTCTCCACTTAAATTAATTTTCTGAAAAAAATGTAAACTTTTGTTTGCATAGGTTATTCTGATAACATTCTTTTCATAAAACATTAAGATATATTACAACCCTCATGACATTATTAATCGTCGGTGCCACTGGCACCTTAGGAAGACAAGTGGCTCGTCGTGCTATCGATGAGGGATATAAAGTACGCTGTCTAGTCCGCAGCACTAAAAAAGCAGCTTTTCTTAAAGAATGGGGTGCAGAACTTGTATCGGGAAGTTTGCGTTATCCAGATACCCTGGCAGAAGCATTAGAAGGGGTAACCCAAGTCATTGATGCCTCAACATCTCGCCCTACAGATTCACAAAGTATCAAACAAGTAGACTGGGACGGGAAAGTAGCATTGATTCAAGCTGCAAAGGCAGCTGGTGTAGAGCGTTTTATCTTCTTTTCGATTTTAGATGCCGATAAATACCCAGAAGTGCCGCTAATGGAAATTAAGCGGTGTACAGAACTCTTCTTGGCTGAGTCTGGCTTGAATTACACCATCTTGCGGCTAGCTGGCTTTATGCAAGGGTTAATCGGTCAATACGGGATTCCCATTTTGGAAGGACAGCCAGTTTGGGTGACTGGTGAATCTTCTCCCATCGCCTACATGGACACCCAGGATGTTGCCAAATTTGCTATCCGCGCATTGAGTGTGCCGGAAACAGAAAACCAAGCTTTTCCCGTAGTAGGTACTCGTGCATGGAGCGCAGAAGAAATCATTAACCTGTGCGAACGCTTATCTGGAAAAGAAGCCAGAGTAACACGGATGCCAATAAATTTACTGCGTGCTGTGCGCGGCTTCATGCGCTTCTTTCAGTGGGGATGGAACGTTGCAGACAGGTTGGCGTTTACAGAAGTATTGGCTAGTGGTAAACAGCTAAATGCTTCAATGGATGAAGTATACAGAGTATTTGGCTTAGAGCGAGAACAAACCACAACTCTAGAAAGTTATCTCCAAGAATACTTCAGCCGAATTATGAAGAAGCTTAAAGAGTTAGACTACGAAAAAAATAAGACTAAAAAGCAGAAATCTAAAAAAACTCCTTTTAAACAATCTTCAAAAGCTAATAGCCAATAGCTATTAAACTCCGGAATATAGACATTTGACTGTCAGCTACCCTGCGCTGTAGCGCAAGCTGTGAGCGCAGGCTTTTCCCGGATTTAGCTAAATTAATGACTACATGGTCAAAAATGTGTAACGATTACATAATACAGAGCATTGCCTAAACTTGGATATTTGAGTGTGCCGAAAGCAGGCATTATCTACAACGACGTTAAACCGATAGCGGGTCGTGTCGCTATCGAGTTAGAGGAAAAGCTAACCGCTGCCGGTTGGAATGTGTGTGTCACATCGAGTATCGGTGGCATATTGGGCTACTCTAACCCTGAGAGTCCTGTGTGCCACACCCCCTTAGACGGTCTGACCCCGCCTGGTTTTGACTCAGATATGAAATTTGCGGTGGTGTTAGGAGGAGATGGCACTGTTCTAGCAGCATCTCGCCAGGTAGCACCCTGTGGTATCCCACTGTTAACAGTGAATACCGGTCATATGGGATTTTTGACGGAAACTTTCCTCAATCAATTACCCCAAGCACTAGAGCAGTTGATTGCAGGTGAGTATGAAATTGAAGAACGAGCCATGCTCACCGTCAAAGTGTTTCGCTCAGATTCAGTATTGTGGGAAGCTCTCTGCTTGAATGAAATGGTGCTGCATCGGGAACCTTTGACCTCTATGTGCCATTTTGAAATTGCCATTGGACATCATGCACCAGTAGATATTGCAGCTGATGGTGTGATTGTTTCTACACCAACTGGTTCCACCGCTTACTCATTAAGTGCTGGCGGACCAGTTGTGACTCCTGGCGTACCTGCTCTACAGCTAGTGCCCATTTGCCCACATTCCCTAGCTTCTAGAGCACTAGTATTTCCAGACACAGAACCGGTTAATATCTACCCAGTCAATATTCCTCGCCTGGTGATGGTGGTGGATGGGAACGGGGGGTGCTACGTACTACCAGAGGATCGAGTACATATAGAGCGATCGCAATATAGTGTCCGATTTATTCGCCTGCAACCGCCAGAGTTTTTCCGAATTTTACGAGAAAAATTAGGTTGGGGTTTACCACATATCGCCAAACCAACTTCTGTAGAATTACCATAATCATGGGACATAGGGCATAGGGCATTGGGGAGCCACTGCGTTGGGCGGCTCTGCCGACTTAAAGCAAGTGGCGTCATGGGGCATGGAAAGAGTCAAGGTGCAAAGGTTTCAGGGTTCCAGGGAAAGACTTAGCGCAATTTCCCCTCCGCCCCTTTGCCCCTCCGCCCCTCTGCCCTCTGCTCCATACCCCATGCCCATATCGTAAATTCTTATGACAGTTGCTCAAAGTCCGTGTGTTTTGGTGATTGAAACCGATGACAACCTAGCAAATCAGCTGGCTTGCGATTTGCTAGAAGCTGGCTATGAATCAATTTTGGCTCATGATGCAACTAGTGGGTTGCAACACTGTCGCGATCGCCAGCCTGCTTTAATTGTTTTAGACCGGATGCTAGCAGGAGAATCAGGACTCTCATTGTGCAAAAATCTGAGAAGCATTGGTATGCGATCGCCTGTGTTGATTTTAATGGCAAGGGATACAGTTGATGATCGTGTAGCTTGCCTAGAAGCTGGAGCTGATGATTACATCCTCAAGCCTTACCGCTCAGAAGACTTTTTAAAGTTAATTCGCCTCTACTTAAAACCCGATGTCGATACCACGGAGCAATTACGCTTTGGGGATCTAATTTTAGACATAGCAACTCGCCGTGCCATACACAACGGACGGGCAATTGACTTGACAATGAAAGAATTTGAACTCTTAAAATTCTTAATGGAACATCCCCGTGAAGTGTTAACTCGCGAACAAATTCTAGAAAATGTTTGGGGCTACGACTTTTTGGGTGAATCAAATGTAATTGAAGTGTACATTCGCTACTTGCGTCTAAAAATCGAAGATGAAGGTCAAAAGCGCCTCATACAGACGGTACGAGGCGTCGGCTACGTTTTAAGAGAATCGTAGTACTGACTTTTATTAGTGCTTGATTGATGAGTCTGTAGAGATGTTTCATCAAAATTCTCTAAAATATGCCCTATTAAAATCCAAAATCGGATAAATTCTGTAAAATTGAAATCTAAATTACAGAATCAAAAAACTATATGACTCGTTGGCTAAGCTTGCTCTCGATATTGCTAGGTATTTTGCTGATGGGTTGTTCTGCCCCAACAACAGCTATACCTTCTACTCCCACATCTGGTTCTCCAACTCCAGCACCAGAGAGTTTAGGTCAAAAACTACCAATTTCTGCTAAAGCCATTGTTCCCAATGGCACAACTATTCAGCTAGAAGTAGCAAAGACGGCACAACAGCAAGCGATGGGCTTGATGTATCGACCAGCTTTGCCAGATGACCGAGGAATGCTCTTTCCCTTCCCTTCAGCACAGCCAGTCAGCTTCTGGATGAAGAATGTACCCGTGTCCTTGGATATGGTATTTATACAGAATGGTGTGGTTAAATATATACAAACTGCTGCCCCCCCTTGTGCTAGTGAGCCTTGCCCCACCTATGGCCCGAATACACTAATCGACAAGGTAATTGAACTTCGGTCTGGACGAGCTACGGAATTAAATTTAAAAGTCGGCGATATTATCAAAATTGAGTTTTGAGGCTCTAGTAGAGGTCGGCGGAAATAAACAGACCATTCCAAATCAACGAAACGCTTACGCTGCATTAATTTTGAATTTTGAATTTTGAATTTTGAATTCCGCCTTGCGGTACTAGTGCTTTCTTTTAAGCTCTAGCTATCAAAATCTATGTTTTTTTTGTAAAAAATGTCACTTTATGTGGTAAAACAGTCAGTTGTGAGGCTACTATTTAAAAACTGTGGTAATAATGTCAAATCCTACCGTCTTTAAGCTGAAATCGCAGTTTTAAGGTTTGGTCGCAAAAATATTCCCTTAGGCGTAAGTGTAAATAGTCGTCAATAGGGGAGTATAGGCTATGGAATCTTTGTTACTACATGTGTAATTAACTTAAAGCACACAGTAGACAAGATAAAGTCAATTTAACTAAGCAAAAATACTGCTTGAAATTCGAGCAGATGATTTGTAGAAAAATTTTTATTTACTAGACCCTCTATGAGAAGCCTGTTTTTAGGTAGATCGAGAAAACTGGGTCTAGATGTATGGTCGATAGCGGTACAGTGACAGATCAAATATTGGCTACTAGCTAGCAAGTAATGGTGAACTCATATATGACAATACACTCTGCACAAGGAGGTGAGATACAAGTGTCACCATCAAAATATTCTCGACTTATTCATTTTTTGCAAGAAGATTTGGCAATTTCCGCAGCTTCACTAGCGGTGGCGCTTCGTCATCGGGAGCAAGACCCAGGTCCTTTGCCAATGATTCTTTGGCAGTATGGCTTAATTACTCTAGAGCAGCTAGAGCAAATTTATGATTGGCTAGAGACAGCATAATTAGGGAATTTAAAATTCAAAAGGAGGAAAGGCGATCGTGTTAGCTTGCTGGTTATTAACTGGATGTAAATTAAAGCCAGGGTAGTTTATGAGTAGCTTATTCAAGAGAATTGAGGCATATCATATCCACTCTAACTTATGCAAAGGTTGATATATGGAGAAATTGTCTCTAGCAGTTTTTACTCATTTGCATACAAATCAAAAGAGCGAGCTGATGATTCTACTCGCTCTTTTGATTTGTTATTAGTCATTAGTCGTTTGTGATTTATTTAGACCAATGCCTAATCCCCGATACCCGGTAACTATTCTGTAAACACTTTAGCCGCTGCTGCTACACCAGATCCTGGGGTGAAGTCTTCATAGCCAAGTTCTCTTAAGGTAACTTCTAAGGATGCTATGCAACTGAGGATATCGCGATCGCTCACAAAACCCAAGTGACCAATGCGGAAAATTTTATTGCTCAGATGGTCTTGACCGCCTGCTAAAGCAATATCAAAGCGCTTTTTCATAAATGACCGAATCTTATCTGATTCAATCCCCTGTGGCGCTACAGATGTAATCGCTGGACTAGCGTCACTATCCGCTGCAAACAGGGGTAAGTTCAATCCTTTGATGGCGGCGCGGGTAGCATTTTTCAGTCGTTCGTGTCTAGTAAATATTGACTCTAAGCCTTCTTCTTTCATGATTCGTAACGTAGTGTGCAGCGCTACGATCATGTTCACAGGAGGAGTAAATGGGGTTGTATTTTTGGCTGCGGATTTGCGATATTTGCCTAAATCCAGATAGTATTTCGGTAATTTTGCGGTTTTGTAAGCTTCCCAAGCTTTGGGGCTAACAGAGACAAAACCCAATCCTGGTGGAATCATATAACCTTTTTGGGAACCAGAGGCGACTACATCCAAGCCCCAAGCATCTACGGGTAGATTGAAGGCACCCAAGCTAGTTACAGCATCTACGATAATTAAAGCTTCACCGTGTTCTTTGATATGGCGGTTGATGGTTTCTAGGTCATTTAGCACACCCGTCGAGGTTTCGCTGTGGGTAATGATGACAGCCTTGATTTCCTTTTGGGTATCTGCTTGAAGTTTTTGGGCAAATACTTCTGGGTCTAAGGGTTTTCCCCATTCAACCTTAACTTCTTCTACATTCAAACCGTAGGCTTGACCGATTTCTACCCAGCGTTCGCCAAATTTACCATTAGAACCAATTAAAATGCGATCGCCTGGAGAGAGAAAATTAATGATACCGGCTTCTACAGCACCCGTACCGCTAACATTCAGCATTAGCACATCGCTTTGAGTTTGGTGCAGCCACTTGAGGTTTTCCGTCACCTCTGCCAAGATGTTGCTAAATTCACTTGTGCGGTGTCCAATCGGATGCTTGGCTAATGCAAGTAAGGCAGCTTCTGGCACCGGGGTGGGACCAGGAATCATCAGCATCAGCTTATCGTTCATGTGTCTATCCTAAAGTCAAATAAAAGTCAAAATTGTGGGAAGTTGGCTAAGTCTGGTAGCAAATTCTAGATATTTCTCTACAAATTACACTCAGTTCGTCACCAGTCTTGTTGTGTATTTTCCAAGTCTATAGTCAAACTATCGTCGGAGTTAATCAAGGGTCAGCTTAACCTTTGCAATGTATTTATATGAGACTTTAACTCAGATAATACCTCTGTTCCAGGAAATCAATCTTACCACATACCTAGAACGTCGATTCAGTATTCAAAAATTGTCTGTATTGGGCATTGGCTATGGAAGAGAAGACACAAACAGAAGTCGGAGCGTCACATTTGCCGCAGAAGTTGAGGTATTTTATTTGCACTCGACCTGAGGCGATCGCCAATAAATTATCAGTTTTTATAATATATTCATTAATTCGTTACATTATTAATTGGTATTTTTAGCTACCCTTCACAGTGAGTCGTTTTTAACTAGTGTCAGTTGATAAAGTGTCACTCATCAGAACCTTGGTTCGATCGCAGAAGAGATATTCTTAGTTAGTGCAAGGAGTGATACCATTTCACCACATGTTTGTCACAAGTTATCCCCGCAATCCTCCTTTATAAGGAGGTATTGCAGGTTACAAATGTTGCATCAAACTAGTGAGTTGGTACAAAGTTATACGGGGAAGCGCTTGGGTGAGCAAAACTCTCAAGTGCTTTTTCGTGTATAAATAAAACAGTAAAATTCTCTATACATTAGTATAAATTTTTTTTAGTACACATCTATATATAGATAAGCTAATACTATAGGACTCCTATTTTATTGTGTGAAAAAACTCGCCCTCAAGTCGAAAACTTATTGGGGGCTTTTTACCAAAAAAGAATTTATATTTGTTGATATTAGTAGCGATCGCAGTAGTCTAAATTCTATCTGGGTTGATATTTAACTGCCGTAATTTTGCTGCCAAACGTTCTGCTTTTGCAGTTTCCTGTTGTGTTGCTTCTTCAGGTGTCAGTACTACTTGCCCATTCGGTGTAAAAACTGTAGTAGACCTTGATGAATTCCTAGATATAACCCTAACTGTTGTTCAGAAATCAAATCCGAGTACCATATTACTCAACTACTCTTGACTCTGGTTCTCTGGCTACTAAATCAGACATTAAATCCGGCAAAAAAGGTTGTTGCTCTTCGTTTGATGTCTCAATTTTCTCTTCAGCACCAGGTAACCAACTGATAAATGGTAGAGGTAACAGCCTACTGAGGTTAGTAATTAGCACCAACAGCCAAAGCAAATCGAAGTTTGTTGCCGTGATTCCCAGCCAATGGGTGATTAATGCCCCAAATGCGTGGGAAACGCTTCCTCCTAAATTGAACACTGACATTATCAAGGCAAATAATGTTGCTTCCACTCCAAAAGGACAAAGCCTTGCTGCCAGCACCATCACTTGCATAAAGGCAATTTTCCCCATCACAGAGAGAATAAGACTATCACCCAAACTAAACCAGTGGTCATCTATACCCAATAGCCGATTAGTGTGAGTTACTAATAAAATCATTGTCATCCCCAAAATTGAGGAAAGGACAGCACTCCAAGCAAAAACTACACGAAAAGGAATGCTTTTGAGAAAACGTTGAAAAATCCAAACACCTGCTAAAGAAGCAAAACTTGTCACCAAATGCACCCGTCCCAAGAATTCTGGTTCAAAGTGTAGTTCGTTGGTGGTGAAGTAGAAAAAAGCTGAGTCAGCACTTGGAGTAGCTTGCCAGATGAAGATAAATACTGTTGGTAGCCAAATATTTTTTTGGCTGAGGGCTTGGCGTAGCTGTACCAGTTGATGTTTGGTTGTTAGCGAGTTAGTGTGATTAGTGTCTTTAACATCTTTGGTAATGGGGGACTCAGCAATCAACCAAGCTACCCCTGAAACAATGAGAGGAAATAAGGCTGTGATCCAAAAGAGAGTATGGGTACTAAAGTATTGCAGGAGCAGGCCGCTAAAGTATGCTGTTATCAAACCTCCGATGGCAGAACTACCCCAACATAGTGATTGTAGTGAACCGGCTTTCGCTTGCGACTCTCCCCTGGCTCGTTCCACAACCAATGAGTCAACTATGACATCACTCATAGCAACGGAGAGAGAACTCAGGGCGATCGCGATCGCAGCTGCCCAGCTAGTATGAACTATGCTTGCCATACTCACCCAGGAAACAGTCCCCAGTATCCCCGATAAAATCAAATAAGGACGCCTGCGATACCCAAATATCGGCAAACCATCAGAGATAAAACCAAACACTGGCTTAATCATCCAAGGTAGGAAGGCAGCTCCCAGTAAGGCCGACACCTGAACTGGACTTAATAGCAATTCATCTTTGAGGAAAAAGCTAACAGCTAAACGCGATAGCCCCAAAATTCCTTGGACAAAGTAAACTGCGAGAATTGCTATTAACTCGGCATTTGGTTGATTGCCCAAAAAGATTTTTTCTGTGACTGAATCTTTTACCTTGGACAAGCCAGATGATTGAATGAGCATTTGATAAATATTTTTTAAGTTTTATCTACTTTTCTATCATATCGACTTCTTCCGATGAAGCCGGCCGCTCTTCCAGAAATATTAACCAGCAGATAAATTGCTAATAAAAGCTTGAAATCAGCATAAAGGACGGATAATATCTGAATGCGATGAACATTTTCAGCTTTCTACTCTGTTGGAGGTGCTATCAGTAGGGTGAACACTGGTAACTCTTAACTGTTAAACTACCGTTCATAATCTAAAATAGAATATTTGTCAATGCATCCGAATGAAAAAGCTGCTATCCCTACTCGTGTTATCGGTTTAATTAGTGGCACATCTGTAGATGGCATAGACGCGGCCTTGGTAGAGATTTCCGGTCAAGAGTTGGATCTCAAAATTGAGTTGCTAGCTGGAGAAACATACCCCTATCCAGCTGAACTTAGAGAAAGAATATTAGCCCTTTGTGCAGGCGCAGCCATATCAATGGCAGAATTGGCTCTAATAGATGATGCGATCGCATTTAGCTTTGCCCAAGCTGCCCAAAATATTCAAAATGGTCACCAGGCGGCTAATTTGATTGGTTCCCACGGTCAGACAGTTTATCATCGACCAGTTGGAAAATGGGGAATGGAGAATGGGGAATGGGGAATAGGAAAGAAAAATACTCCCTACTCCCCACTCCCTACTCCCCACTCTCCACTAGGCTACAGTCTCCAGCTAGGGCGAGGTGCCTTAATTGCTCATTTGACGGGCATTACAACTGTGAGTAATTTCCGTGCTGCTGATATCGCTATTGGTGGTCATGGTGCGCCTCTAGTTCCTAGAGTAGATGCGTATTTACTCAGCCATCCCCAAGAAGGACGTTGTATTCAAAACATTGGTGGTATTGGTAATGTTGCTTATGTTCCAGCTCGGCATGGGGACTGGCTCTCAAAAATTCGCGCTTGGGATACTGGCCCGGGAAATAGTCTGTTGGATCTGGCAGTGCAGCATTTAAGCGCTGGTGCTAAAACTTACGATCAAGACGGCAATTGGGCAGCCAGTGGTACTCCTTGCTATCCATTGGTAGACCAATGGCTCAGGCAAGAATACTTTCATCTGCCACCACCTAAATCTACTGGTCGAGAGTTATTCGGTGTGACATATTTGGAACAGTGTTTAAAAGATGCCCAAGCATACCAACTAAATTCTGCTGACATATTGGCAACTCTCACGGAACTGACAGCTGCTTCAATTGCTCATAGTTACCAGACTTTTTTACCCGAAATGCCACAATGTGTAATGTTATGCGGGGGCGGTAGCCGTAATCTTTATTTGAAACAAAGATTACAGTTATTATTAGCATCAATACCAGTCTTAACTACAGATGAAGTCGGCTTGAGCGCAGATTTTAAAGAAGCAATCGCCTTTGCAGTTTTAGCCTACTGGCGACATTTGGGTATTCCTGGCAACCTACCTACTGCCACTGGGGCATCTGGTGAAGTTCTTTTAGGGGAAATTCATCAATCGTGAGTGGGAGGTGAGGAGATGGAGAGATGGTGAGACGCGGGGACGCGGAGAAATTTTTCCCTGTGTCTCGGTGTCCCCGCGTCCCCGTGTCCTCTTCTCATGCCCAATGCCCCACTCAGCACTGCTATAACTGTAGTCTTGGCAGCACTCGATCGAGACAGGAAATATAGAAGGTGGCTCATACTTTTTTATTGGAATCAGGACGCTGGACAATACAAGGGAATTGGTTGGAACGTAATGGTATGCCAATCAGTGTCAAGGGTATGACCTTAGTAGCTTGGAATCGAGATAACTGGTTTACTATGGCCACAAAGCTGATATTCCCAGGCAGCGATCGCTCGGAAATTTCTCTACAATACAAGGGACGCTTGCATGAGGGAGAGCGTCAGTATACTTTTTTACTACAACATAATATTTTGGGGCAGGTTGAAGGCGAAGGTTGGATTGGTTTAGATACCATTGTGCAGCGTTACTGGGTACTAGGCGATCGTCAACGTCGTAGTGGCTTTGAAACCCTACACAGGATTTCGGAAGATACATACTACTTAAGTAGTGGTATCTTGGCTGGTCATTTTTTAACTAACACAATGGAAGCTAGCCTAGAACGTCAGGTAATCTAAGGTATTAAGTAACTAGTTATAAACAAAACAAATTATATTAAAGAATGTAAACTGCTTATTTTCTACATCAGTCATTACAAATCTCTTAACTAAGGCTAGCTGCTACAACAAAGGGAACTTACTTGTAAGTTAGCTCATCTCCTCTACAGTAGTAAGTGCCGTGAATACTCCGTATAAAAACGGACTGCTTCACAACTCCTTTAGGTTTTCAAACCCGCTTACAGCGATGCACTTATAACACTGTAGTGGCTACAAATGTCCAAAATTCTAGACTTGGCCTGAAAAATTCATGGCTAATTTCATTAGCATTATATTGTAACGTACATAGGAAAAAACAAATAATTTAGTTATCGTCAGGACTTTAGTATTTTTACGTAACGGTGTCGTTAGGAGATCAATATTCGTGAATCCCAAAGTATCTGTCATTATTCCTGCTTACAATACTGAGGCTTATATTGAGAAAGCAATAAAGTCAGCCTTAGAGCAAACACTCACTGATATCGAAGTGATTGTCGTCGATGATGCTTCAAGTGATAAAACTGTAGAAGTTGCTAAAAGTTTTATTGACGAACGTCTCAAAGTGATAGTTAATCAACAAAACCTTGGTGCTGCTGCTGCGCGTAATCGTGCCCTCAGAGCAGCTCAAGGTGAATGGGTTGCTGTGCTTGATTCAGATGATTGGTATGCTCTTGAAAGATTAGAAAAGCTTGTGTCGCTGGCAAATGAAAAAAATGCAGACATGATTGCTGACGATATTTATTTTATCAACGATGGTGAAACATCTCCTTGGAGTACATTGATTCAAGAAAGTGGAGAAGGTATAGATAAAATTTTCCAAGTTGATATCGTTTATTTTATAGAAACTGATATTTTTGGAGAACCAGGCTTGCATCTTGGTTTAAGTAAGCCTTTATTCAAGCGAGAATTTCTACTTCAGCATGGTATTGAGTACGATGAAGATATTAGGATGGGTCAAGATTATTGGCTTGACATGAAATGTCTAGTCAAAGGAGCTCGCTTTTTTGTTGAGCCAAAACCCTATTATTTTTACCGCTCACGTCCCGGCTCGCTTGTACATCAAAGCCGATTGCCACGTCTAAATCAAAGCTGCAAAGCCACTAATTCTTTCATGCAACAAGAAGTTGTGAGCAAAAATCCAGCTTTAATGCGTGCTTTATCTTATAGTCTTGCAGTTTATAAAAAAAATCTAGCTTACTTTAAAGTTGTAGAGCCTCTCAAGGAAGGTAAATGGTTAACAGCATTAACACAAATGGCCAAAAACCCTGATTTTTTTTATCATTTTATTTCGCGAATTAATAAGATAATTGAGCGCCGAATTCAATACTATATGACCAAAGATAAATCGGTTTTTCACATGTCTTATAATATACAAAAAAAACGAAAAACTACTAATTAGTTATTTATAAATAATGAATTATTTGACCACAAAAAATATCCCTGGCTTCCCAAATAAGTCGGGGATGTACGGTTTAAAATTTTGATAAGTCCTACCATTATTAGATTTAAGGTTTTGTGGAAAGTCTTTAGCATTGCTACAAGTTATTGCAACTCATAAAGTCTCTTACATAAATAATTTTTTGTCTCACACATTCGCCTTTAGGCGTTCTAGTAGGGTAGGCACAAAGATACAAATAAGATGGCGAAAAGAATGAATTTTGGAAGAAGTCTAATGAATAAAAGTGTCAGTAATGCTGAGTACTGAGTTCTGTTAGAGGTAGCGGGGCGTTTAGCTCGTGGTGAGTATTACCCAGTTTCCATACCACCGTTCTTCAAGCTTGCTAGATACATTCCGCAAGCAAAGAGAAGTTCTGTCTCATTAACCCACAAGCTTCCATTTTTGCCATCACGGTTTTTGGCATATCTGAGAGTTATTTATTTAGTCAAAATTGGGCAAACTAAAACTACATCATAATCAAAATCTGGAATACTACAAAACGTCAGTATACATTTACCTTTTTTGCTTGTTTGATCTTGGATGTTGCACTAGTTGTAATAACCGTCTTAGTTGCCAACTTCCAGATTATAATTTCAGCCTATTTGAGAAGACTGAAAAAAGCTAGTCCACTGATGGACTTTAACTACTAGCCTGGAAAGTAATTTCTAGGCACAACAATCAGATACAGCAGTTTGTAACTGAGTCAGGTAGAGAATTTAGGTTTGATAGCCGGAAATGAAGGCTGTTTTATTCCGGAATTCTGTATTCTGAATTCAGCAATTCTGTTGTATGAGTTTGAACGTACTTTTCCTCCCAAATACCTACAACTTGCTTTTAGAGTCGAATTTTCTATGTCAGACCCCAACATTGGTCGCTTACTGAGCAAACGCTACCAACTCCAGGAGTTAATCGGTACTGGAGCAATGGGTCGAGTTTATCGTGCTAAGGATATTTTGTTGGGTGGTGTACCTGTTGCTGTAAAGTTCCTCGCTTTATCAATCCAAAATGAAAAGATGCGGCTGCAAGACCGCTTTGAGCGAGAAGCGAAAACTTGTGCTTTACTAGGGCAAAAAAGTATCCATATAGTCCGAGTCATGGACTATGGCGTAGATGACAATAATACTCCGTTCTACGTCATGGAATATCTACAAGGACAAAGCTTAAACAATATTATTCGCAAACAACGATTGCCTTTATCAAGATTTCTCAGCATGGCCCGTCAACTCAGTTTAGGTTTACAGTGCGCTCATGATGGTATCCCAGTTGAAGGTACAATTTGCCCAATTATCCATCGCGATGTCAAACCAAGCAATATGCTGGTGATTCAAGATCCAAGTTTTGGAGAATTGGTCAAGGTTTTAGATTTTGGGATTGCTAAGTTATTACAGTCAGATGGCGACCATACAAAATTTTATTTGGGAACACTAGCTTATTCTTCTCCCGAACAGATGGAGGGTAAAGAACTAGACAACCGTTCTGATATTTATAGTTTGGGCGTAATGATGTTTGAGATGCTCACAGGGAAAATGCCATTGGTGGCACCAACTCACTCTTTTGGAGCATGGTATAAAACACATCACTATCAAAAACCACGTTCTTTTACTGAGGCTTCGCCAGGATTAGAACTACCAAAAGAAATAGAAGATTTGGTGATGAGCTGTCTAGCCAAAGTAGCACGCGATCGCCCTCAAAGCATCAGTGAAATTCTGAAAGTTTTAGCTTCCGTAGAACAACCTGACCACAAACGCAAAATTAAACAGAACAATTATGCGCTAGTTCCTGCTACATTGACGGTTAGTGCTGAGGTTGAGCAAAAGACGAAAGCCGATTTACGGATATCCTCGTTAAACGATGAGATTGCTAACACCATTTCCTGGCCTCAAAATAAACCAATTGCTGATATTGTCTTTCCCCAACCCGTACATACAAACGGAGAGGTTTTACCAGCCTTGTGGGTAATGCTACCCCAACAGGAAATTCAAAAGCGTTTAGTTTGTACCCGCTATAATCAATTTCTTTTCATCTCCGTTCCCCACCCGATGCTGTTGTGGATTACCGTCATTTACAACCGCAAACACGGTCCTAAATGGTTACATTACTACCTCGATCTCAAAACCAGTCTAGGTCAAGAAATTGCCCGCTTGCTACACCAAACAGGTTACTACCGTCTGTTATTTTTCGCACGAGAAACACCAAGTCGCTGTACTCATATCCTGCTTTCCAGCGTGGCTTCTGCCCAACGCCAACGACTGCAAGAGTGGGTCAAAATCAGCAACACGTTCATATCTTCTGCCGACCCGCAAATTAGTAAAAATTTACTCAAAAGCGAATACGAAAAGATTAAGCCTCAAATTCTGGCAAAACTCGAAAGTATTGATACAGACTCTCCATACGACCTTTCCAACTAACAATAATTTATGAATGTTACATTTTTATGTGTAAAAAAGAGCATTCAATCAAAAATTGTAAATTTTTATAAACAAAATATATATAATGCTCTCAGTTCTAGTTATATGTATAAATAGTGAAAGTACTAGCTGCAAAAGTTAGGCTATCTAATTGCTCTGTAGGTATTCCTGTGTACATGAGATAATATAGTATAAATTTACGCAGGTGTGAAAATCACACTATAAGACACAAGAGGAAGTTTGGCTAAAGTACACAGTAGATTTGAATAAAAATCTCAAGTTCACTTTAGAGCCTAGCAAGTCTGCCGTAGAAGACTTTACTCATTGATTCTTGATTAACTTTGTGAGTTTTACTTTTGCCACAGCATTGTAGAATCGTTTATCGGAGTTGACGCCCCGGCATCCCCAGCTCTTTTCCTTCGTTGGAACCAAGCAAGAGAAGGAGGTCGCCCACTGCGACATCAGAAAGACTCTATGCCATAGTGGAACCAGAATCTAAGCCCCACTGGTGCTTCAAAAGTTCTTGATAGGTTGCTTCGCGCACTATCATCTGTTCATACAGCTTGACCAAAAAGTCTTTGGCCTGATCGTGGCTCATATTCTGCACCTGAGTGGCAAATGAGCAAATGCTGAATTGCTGTTCTAAGGATAATTTATTTGGTTGGTTCATAACTAAACTCCGAAAAAACAACGCGTAAAGGTGATATCGTTCACAGAAGTCCAAATGGGATAATACTTGGACTTGTATCTGTCCCGCATTTGTTCCTCCGTATTAAGAAAGATAACAAGTGTTTGACAGATTGCCCACATCCTAAGTGTGGAATTTTTCCGCTCTGATATCTTGCACCTAATCCCACTGATATACCACCCAAGTCGGCCGAGTCATATTCCAGAAATATGCTCTGCTTTGTTCTAGAAAGGTACATTTACCTTCTTTACTCCTTTCTCCTTGGAGAATATTAGGCGTTATGCCTAATCATCGATAGTTTTCCTGGTTAAGAAAAACTAAGATCAGGTCTTCCCGTGTATGGAAAAAACTTTCCAAGGTGGGGAGTTGGAGGAGGTGGTGGAATAAATGGTAATAAGCGTGAATTATAGTCGCTTTACCTCATGACGTGCAAGATGTCAATTTACTAATTTATGGAAATCTAGCCTCCTTAGGTCACTTTGGAGGCTAAAAGTATTAGTATCAAATTGTCAAAAGCAAAAATGCTCAGGCTGAACAAATTGATGGGTATATTTACCGCATTTGTCATGAGTCATTAGTCAGTTACCAACAACTAATGCTCAATGCACAATATCCAAAGACTAGGGATTATTTTCTTCGAGTGAGACGATGACAACAGTAATGTTATCGTGCCCTCCTTGCTCCTTAGCAGCCTCAACTAGAGAGATGGCGGCTTTATCTAGCCAAGGAGTCTCTTGGAGGCAGCTAGCAATCTTTTGCTCGACAAGTTCTTCTGTGAGACCATCACTACATAGCAGTAAGCGATCGCCAATTTTGACATCTAGTGGTTGCACGTCAATTTGATGTAGGTCTTCACGCCCCAAACAGCGCGATAATACATGACGAAAAGGATGTAATCGTGCTTCATCTGGGGTGATGTCACCGATTTTGATAGCTCGTGCTACCCAAGTGTGGTCTTCCGTTACTTGTTCTAATTGCGATTCTCGGAAGCGATACAGGCGGGAATCGCCAACATGAGCGCACCAGGGCGGTTCTGGGGAGCGAAAAATTACCGCTACAACCGTTGTACCCATGTCAGCGCGTTCGGGATGATTTTGCTGATCTTGCAAAATCGCTTGATTGGCATCCCACAAAGCTTGCTCTAGCAATTCTTGAGAAGACTTTGGAGATTCCCAATTTGCCACTAAATACCCGTGAATTTCATTAGTGGCAATGCGACTTGCTTCTTCTCCTCCCGCATGACCACCCATACCATCAGCAACAACAAAAAATCGTCCTTGTGGGTCGATATAGTAAGCATCCTGATTATTAGAACGAATAAGTCCCGGATCGCTAAGACCGGTGAAATTAATTTTCATAAATTTTTTCAACAATTAATACATACGGTCATAACGGTCGAGGCGTAGAAGTAGTCTGATCAGAATCACTGAAATCCCTGCTGCGATTAAAGTAGGCAGCAGTGCCAACCAGACAAAATTCTTGACTACTAAAATAGTAGCTGAAAGCGTGAAACCACTAATTAACAGAGCATAGCTCATTGAGAGTTGAACATTACTCTGCCGCCGCAGCAAACGTTCAGTTTCTATAGACCGAACCCGCAGGCGCATGTCTCCCCGTTCTAACTTTTCTAGGGTATCCTCTAACCTACGTGGTAGACCCAAGGCAGTACTACTTACTTGAGCTGCTTGACGACTCAATTCGTTAAGAAAGCTATTCCCTTCAGAACCATTCATATCGGTCATAAGCTGCATAGCATAAGGTTTGGCAACTTCCATAAAGTTAAACTCTGGATCTAAGCCTTTGCCTACCCCCTCTAGGGTAGAAAAGGCTCGCATCACAAAAGTGAAAGTTGCTGGAAATCTAAATGGTTGATTATAAGCTATTTCGTAAAGATCATCACTAATTGACGCTACTGATTGATTTTCAAAGGGCTTATCCATGAAATTGTCCAGCATATACTGGACGGAACGCCGGACTGGCCCCATGTCCTCTACTGGGGCGATCGCACCTAAATCGATCAAAGATTGGACAACGCGATCGCCGTCTTTTTGGGCAATACCAAACAGCGTTTGCATCAGTCCTTCACGAATGTTGGACTTAATTTGCCCCATCATTCCAAAATCGTAGAATATCAAAGCACCATCGGGGCTGATGGCAATATTGCCTGGGTGGGGGTCGGCGTGGAAAAAGCCACTATTGAGTAACTGTAGCAAATAGGCTTGAGCGCCTTGACGAGCGATGGTTTTTCGATCTAAACCCGCTGCTTCTAAAGCTTCGTATTGGCTAATTTTAATTCCAGGCACATATTCTAAGGTCAGGACACGAGAGGTAGTATACCGCCAGTAAATTTTTGGGACTTTTACCCAGTCGTAGCCACGAAAGTTACGGCGAAAAGTATCAGCGTTACGACCTTCGTTGAGATAATCAATTTCTTCCCAAAGAATACGACAACATTCTTCATAAATACCGAGCCAATCTCGCCCCTTCCCCCATTTGGGATGGTTTTGAAAGTAGCGGGTAATTCCTTTAAGAATTTGTAAATCTATTTCAAATAACTTCTTTAATCCCGGACGTTGCACTTTAACTACCACTGCTTCTCCACTATGGAGCACAGCTTTGTGTACCTGCCCTAAACTAGCAGCAGCTAAAGGAATAGGTTCAAAATTTTGGAAGAGTTCAGGAATTTTCTTGCCTAGTTCTTGCTCAATAATTGATTCTACTTGTTCATAGCTAAATGCTGGTACTTTGTCTTGTAACTTTGCTAGTTCTTCTACATATTCAATAGGGAATATATCAGCACGGGTAGAAAACAATTGCCCAACTTTGATGAAGGTTGGGCCTAAGTCCAGCAAAGTATTACGAATCCAAAGCGCTTGGAATTTGCGTCTTGCAGTTTGCTTGACTTCAGTCACACCACCTGGATAACTCCAAGATTTGTTGTATAGCCAAAGTCTGAACAATAAGGTCAAAACGAAAGACCAAATATCCACAAAACGCCGTCTGCTGGAGTATTTTTCCCGATTCCAACGGTATGCCTTGTCTGAATAACCTTGTTCCATATGCTCCATTTACCGTTGGTTTGCAACCGTATTATCTGCAAGAAAAGACACTCTGATTCCTAAACTGTTTTTTATATGTCCTTATGTCATTTGTCCTCTGTTACAAAGTTGAGGCAGTCAGTTGCCGGGGTTCCCCCGCTTAAAGGAACTGCCGTTGAGCCACTGCGTTGGATGGGTCTCCTGGCATGTACTCCTTTGGAGAACCCGTAGGCTAACAAGTGGCGTCTGATGGTCGGAAACCTCCGCTCAGACTTTACGCTTTGTCGTTTGCATCAAACTAATGACTAATGACCAATACTTCGGCTTCTCTACGAGACGCACTCGCGTTCGCTCAGTACAAGCGACTAACGAATCGCACGACCAAATTTATGCAGAA
Organism: Nostoc sp. CCY 9925; assembly: GCF_963920935.1. Lineage (NCBI taxonomy): Bacteria > Bacillati > Cyanobacteriota > Cyanophyceae > Nostocales > Nostocaceae > Nostoc > Nostoc sp. CCY 9925. Next base: position 33,344 of record NZ_CAWUDO010000033.1, read on the forward strand.
GTTCTGCGATGATGTTGCAGTTCTGTTCGTAATAGGGCAATTTCAGCTCGCAATTCATCAATCTCTGCTTGTACGTCTACTGGCGCCGAACCGGGCTGCCTAGTGCTTGTGCTAGCTTGGCCAGTATTAGCGGCTTCTGCTGCTCGATTTGCCCGCTCTAGGACTTCTTCTGTAAACTGGCGCAACTGGTCTCTAGTTTCAGCATCAAATTTACCCAGTTCACTCAAAGCATCGGTCAAGGCGACCTCTAAACGCTCATTAACTACTTCAGCTACTGCTCTGCCTACAAAAAAGGCTTGTACAAGGGGGTTACTCATAAATTTTTGTTACGTTCATCCGCAAGAGAATTATAACTTGCCTGTATGCTTTGCGGCTTCTGTTGTAGAGCTTGAAATTTTAGTTGCAGATGACGGACAATCCTCAGTGCGATCCGAAGATAAAAGTTGCAACCAATACAATATCAAACAGCAATTACTGGATTTTAAGCCTAAGCCAGGTATTACTAAAGACTCAATAATACAAATATCACTCATCATTAGATGCCAGTAATTCTCTATAATATTGCTCAGGCGTACTAGGTAAATAGGTTGTCATTTCTAAGACTTTTTCTTTCAATTTGAAACTTTGAGTAATATTAATCCGACTGAGAAAATCTAAATCGTGGGAAATTACCCAAATAGCTCCTTGATAGTCATTGATACCTACTACCATTTGTTCTACGGTTTCACTATCTAAGTTATTAGTTGGTTCGTCGAGAATTAGTAAGTCAATTTCAGAGATACTAATCATAGCGATCGCCAATCTTGCCAACTCACCACCACTGAGTACAGATGCACTTTTATTAACATCATCGTATTTAAACAGAAAATGTCCTAGTTGTTGACGCAAAAGCTGATAGCTGAGATTTGGATTAGCTGCTTGCATATTTTCCAAAATTGTGTATTGGCGATTAACCAATTCATAGGTTTGATCGAGATATATAGCTTTCATCGTTGGTGCAAGCAAAACCTCACCTGATACGAAAACTGCGGTTTGGTTTTCCATTCCTAAAATTGCCTTTACCAAACTTGATTTACCAGAACCATTAGCGCCGACAATGGCAAGGCGATCGCCAGAAGAAACATGCAACTGAATGTTGTGTAAAAGTACCCGTTCTGATATCCTAAGATTTGCACCTTGAATATCAATTAAATTTCTACGCTTTTGGCTTTTTTCTTCTAATTGGATACTGGTTACTTTGGTAGTTTTCACCTTGGTATCTGCAAGTTTTTGATTAGCTTTAGTTACCGCTGTTTCATGTTTCTTTTTCGCAATTCCGGCTGATATTTCAGCTTTTCTTTTCATCGCTCCGGCTGCTGTTCTGTCGATACTACCACTGAGAAACTTAGCACGACCATTGCGCTGAGCTTGGGCTGCACGCTGTTGTTCTTGCATAGCCGTAGCTTGAGCGTGTTTGAGTTCCTTTCTGGCGACTTCGTGCGATCGCAATGCTGCATCTAACTCAATTTCTTTCTGTTCTCGATACTGAGAAAAATTGCCTCCATATACTTTCAAACCAGCAGGTGTAAGTTCCCAGGTAACATCTGTCACCTGGTCTAAGAAAAAGGGCTTGTGTGAGACAATTACAAATGCGCCATTGAAATTGCCAAGAAACTCTTTTAAGTTTTCTAACGCTTGCAAATCCATGTGATTAGTTGGCTCATCTAGTAACAACAAGTTTGGTTCTTGAGTCAAACCAATCGCTAAAAATAGTTTTGTTAATTCTCCACCACTCAAATTTGCAATTGGTAGAGAAAGGTCAAGATTTGTATCGAATTGTGTTTGTAAAATTTCCTCAATTTGCCACCATTCATCAGAGAGAGAAATCAAAAAATTCAGTACTGTATCTGATTTGATTTCTTCTCGGATAGTGCAGATTTGAGGCAAATAATAAACAACACCATGATGCCAAACTGAACCTGTACTGGGTGTAATTTGACCTGCAAGAATCTTGAGTAGGGTTGATTTTCCTACACCGTTGTTACCAACTAAAGCAATGGAATCGCCTGCCTCAATACTGACCTGAACTTTTTCAAACAAAGTTCTTTCTAAGCTGAGTTCATAGCTTAAATTATCAGCTAATAGTATTGATTTTTTCTGCATTATTTTCAAACCTCAATTCGCAAACTTCCACCCGCGTGTTCACAACGATTTCGGGTAGATGAGACACAAAACAAACTCAACCGCAGAGACTTGCCAAGCGGTTTGATGTGGATAGTAGTGATGACAATATCTTTAGTGCATGACTATGTGAAGTAACCCTGTCAAACTAGTTGCGTTTATTCTTTGTTGACATTTGTTGCTTTGGCGCAACAGGTTTTTGGTACTACTTCATTTGTGCAATCTCGTTAGAGTTGTGATGAGGCTTGATATTGACTACAGTGTAGCATAAAGAAATTCCGGAAGGAGAGCGATCGCTCTTTTCTGTGCCTCTGTGGTGAATAAAGATTTTTAACCGCAGAGGCGCAGAGAACGCAGAAACAAGAGTTTTAGGAGAAATTTTGATAGAGATGTCCCGTACCCATAACTAATGTTAAAAAGATTGATTAATTGATTTATCCCTGCTAATTTAAATGCAAGACAAGCTAAACAGCAAGCATGACACTGGAAGATTGGCTATTGCCTCTTGCCTAACTACACAAATAATTTTACTCTTTTAACGTCAGTGTTTTCCCAACTGTTGGCTAAAATAAAGACGATATAATTCACACATGACAGAAGCTTGATTGCCGTTGAGTTGCACTACACCCATGCTTTCTAGTTTATAAGCGGCGATCGCATCTAATTCTACCTTGTCATCGCTGGCAATTACTTGTTGCATCGCAGACATTAATTCTGGTTCTTTTTGCAGTAAGTTCAATAGTTCTCGTAAATACTGACCGTAAATTCCCACTGGTGTCGATGCTGTTTCTAATAATCTTTCTAAGGTCATGTTTTGCCCAGATAAATGATATAGTGCAAGGCTTACCAAATAAGGATGTCCCCCCACCATTGTTTGTAGAGGTTCCAGGCGTTTTGCCCCTTGGGAGTCTGCTGCCCACTCTAGCCCATAACGCAATGCTAAATTCTGTACCTGATTGAGGGTAAATGGTGGCAGAGTAATTGTAATCCCCACATTAAAAGGCGATTGATTAAGCTTCAGGGGAACATAAATTTCTGTGGTGTGAACTACTACCATTCGTAGTTTTTGCCATGTCTGGTCTTGCTTTGCTTGTTCGTGCCAAAATCGCAGCATTGGTAAAAAGTCTTGAGCAATATTTGGGTGTTCAAAAACTCGTTGCACTTCATTCAAAGCCAAAACCACAGGACTTTCAGCAATGTATTGTAATAAATACGCTTCAAAATAGATTTTGCAGCTGACTTTGCTGCCCATTTCTGTATCCCAAAAATCATCTAGACAGGGAAGGAGGTTTAACTGCCTAGTGACATAGATACAGAACCAACGTAAAAATTTATCTAGAGAAGCAAAAACTTCTTGGTCAGCTTCTTGAAAGTCCAAGTAGACAATTTGATAACCCTGCTCTTTAGCATAAGCAATCATCTGGTTGAGCAGTGAACTTTTTCCCATCTTCCTGGGTGCTTTAATTCGGATTAAGCAACCAGGTTGTATCAATTCACTACAAATCAGTTCTTCCAGTGGAGGACGATTGATGTATAAAGTAGAGCCTGTGGGCACAGGACCACTAGGAAATTCCATCTTGTTGGCTGAAAATAAGTTTGGATAAAGCCTTGTGAAACTAAATTTTGTGTTGAGCTGTTGTTCTTGTTGTTGTGGTTGATTTTGCTGTCTAGTTATCCCTTGCAAATATTTGCTTAACACTAGATGCAGATTTTTTTTTGTTATTCTCTCTCCAGAGGCTTCGGACAAGTCTTGCCACAGCTGAGAACCGACTTGTTTGATATAGTTCCTACCATAACCTGTTCCCTCTGCCATCTCATCGTAAGTTTTGCCTAACCACGACTGATAAAGCACAAACCACTGAATGGACTCGAGAGGCTTGTTTTGTAGAATTTTTTCTACAACTTCTAGCAATTCTTCCACGGTTATTAAAAGTTAAACATTTAGTAAAATTACACATTTCCTTTAGCTTAGTAATAATATACAACCGAAAAAATACCTGGATAAAGAAAAATCTATGAGTTTCATTATCTTCTGTGATTTAAGCAGTACTTAATCACTTTTAAAAGTATAATTTATAGCTAAGTGCCTGGGATTATTTGGGCGATCGCTATCTACTCCAATTATTCATTGCCAGTACTGTCCAGCAGAAAATAAGCAAGTATTATTACTTAAAAAACATGTAGAATAGCTCAATTATCGAAAATACCTTACTGTTTATGAATGCATTTTTCCAGCAAAATATACGTTTTACATAGTAGACTGCGTAGCCTAGCGCACTGTAAATAGCTAATAAACAGTACTTTCCGCAATCACACATCTTACAATTTCATTAAAAAAACTCTTGTAATATAGCAATTACAAATTACGAATTTATGCCAGACAACAAAGAATTTTCATCCGAAAAAAGTTCTTCCATTAAAAATATCTTGATTTTAGGTGCAACCGGCTACATTGGCGGAGCGCTGTGCCGTAAGTTTTCTCAGACACCAGATTTTGCTGTGTTTGCACTTGTGCGTCCAAGCAGTAATGTTGAGACTATAAAGCCTTTCTGTAAGGAAATAATCCGTTCTCAAGAGGTAAACTTTTCTAGCAACGATGTTACCGAAGCAATTCGCAAACATGAGATTACAACAGTAATTAATGTAGCTTGGAACATGCCTCCAGAACCAACCCAAGAAGCTCAATTTGCTAAAGACCGTATCGCATTAGAAGCAGCTTTACACGGTGCTAAAGCAGTTTCACCGGATATTCATGTAATTACAACCAGTGGAAATTTCTCTTTAATTACTGCCGATGGCGGACGAATCACCGAAACACCTCCGCCAAGAGGTTATACACGGCCTAAATATTTAGCATGTTTTGACTTACTATCGGGCGTAAATGTGTTGAAAGATGTGCTGATAGAAAAATATATCAACAATGGAGGTAACGCTTCCATTGTCTATCCTTCATCAGTGTATGGTGCGGCACCAACTCGTGGCAGTTTCTGGGATTTTGCAATTCAACAGTTCATTATAGGGAAACCATACCAAGGACATCAGCCATTTCCACCAGATTTTATGACGGCGTGGGTTCATGTCGATGATTTGGCAGACTGCTACATTGCGGCTGCGCGAAAAGGCACTAGGGGAGGACATTACCTAGCTGCGCCGGAAAATTTGAGTATTAGTCAGATGTCAACATTGTTTGCTCAGGCTGCTGAGGTAGAATTCGTTGCACCAGTCTTTGAAAACAAAGATAAAGTTATATTTGATGATTCTCATACTAGAGAAGTGCTTCAACTTCAATGGAAGTATAAAGTGGCTGATGAAGTGAAAAGTTGGGTAGAGAGAATAAAAGAGTTGGGAACTTATTTTTTAGAGTAAATAAGCATTAGGCGCAAAAACTCAAGCAAAGACCAGCTGTAAGATTTCGTTGTGTCGGTGGAAGTGTAAAAATATATATGTAAACTTTATTTACAAAATCAGTTATGCCGAAAGCAATTTGGAATGGCGCAGTTTTAGCCGAGAGTGATAATACCGTAGTTGTGGAAGGCAACCATTATTTCCCGGCTGACACAATTAACAAAGAGTACTTCACAGAAAGTAACACACATACGACTTGTCCTTGGAAAGGCGTTGCCAGCTACTACACTATCGAAGTTGATGGACAAGTCAACAAAGATGCTGCTTGGTATTATCCCAGCGCCAAGGAGAAGGCTAAGAATATTGAAAGCTATGTCGCTTTTTGGAAAGGCGTAAAAGTCGAGGCTTAATAAAGGTTCTTGGGAGTATTTTATTTCCAGAGAGTTGATTCAGTATTTACAGCAATCATCAAACTAAATTTTGTGGAGGTTGGCTTGTATTAACCTCCACAGTCTTTTAAACTATAGCCGTAGTCACACAGGTTAGGACATTTTGAAAGCATGGAAGCTAGGAATAGTAATACTTTTACCTCCTGCCTGCTGCCTCCTACCTTCTGCCTCCTGCTATATTTAGCGATCGCAGTTTTTTACTGTTACTCTCTTGTTCATAAAAAACCTTTGAAACTTTTGCAGCAGTTGTTACCTTCATCAAGAGTAGTTCATTCTGCATCAATCCCTTCCCAAGGTTGAGAGATAGGTACAGTATTTCCGGTCATCGCATTGCAGGGTCGTGAATCTTAGTTGTGCTATTAATAGCATAAGATTTGTATTGATAAGTTTTGCTTAAGCTGTGGTAAAGATCGCATAAGCTTTGTCATAAATAGATAAGCCTTCTGAACCAAACAAGTTGTCTTGTTAACCAACGGACAAGTCTTCGTTAACAACGGATAAGCATTCTGAACCAAATAAGTTATGTTGTTAACGAACGGACAAGCTGTGGTAACGACAACAACTTTATTCTTAACGTCCGCTTCTGTATTGGTAACAAACGGACAAACTGTTGTTACCACAAGAATGTCAAAAACAAGTGGTGCGTTAGCCTTTGGCGTAACGCACTCTACTGGACTGACACAGCTAAAATGTTGCATTAAAAATCTCTGAAAAATTCAAGTTAAAAGACATAATCCAATTTTTCTATTGCACCATTTTAAGCTTGCCACGCCACTACGAAAAGCTCTGAACGGTATTAGCCCATAATTGTCCCAGTCCCTAATTCCCAGTCCCCAGCTTAATTAGACGCTGCCTTTTCTGCAACATTACGAATGATTTCTTCCAATGTTTGGAGTAATTCTTGTTCGTTATAAGGTTTAGAAAAGTAGGCTCTCGCCCCCAATTGCATAGCCAATTGCCGATGTTTATTACTACTACGAGAAGTTAGCATCGCAACTGGAATGTTTTTTGTATCAACGTCGGAATTGACCTTACCTAAAAAGCCATAACCATCAAGACGAGGCATTTCAATATCACAAATTACTGCTTCAACTCTCAATCCATTTTGGAGTTTTTCTAAAGCGTCTTGACCGTCTTTTGCTTGTTCTACTTGATACCCTCCTTTTTCCAGGGTTAAAGCTAAGAAGCGGCGAACATTAATTGAGTCATCTACAATCAAGATTGTGCCTTTGAATTTGGTAGATGCTGCTGATATTTTCTCTTCGTCAAATATCAAAAATGGTGTCTTTAATCTTGCTGATGGTAATTGAGTACCTCTAGGAGTCCGCTGATTACTAGCAATCCAATACAGCAATTCGTTGGTATTAACTAGTGGCACTACTCGACCATCACCGAGAATTGTGCAGTTGCTAAAGCCTTGAGGTAGAGGTATATTTCCTTCGATTTGGCGAATAGCAACTTCTTGTTCACCCCAACAACGGTCTATTTGTATTGCTACTGTTTGATTATTACCTTTAACTACTAAGATGCTGTTAACATTAATTGCTGCCGGAGTTTCCAGTTCTGTACTATCGTAACGCAGGCAATTAAATTGTAAGTAGCGACTCAGGCGAATTAGTGGCAACATAGTTCCTTGCCAATTCAGGACTTCGCTACCTGCCATTTGGAAAATTCGCTCATTTTGAAGTAACGATATTTCGGAAATGACATCTGTGGGAAATGCCAATAGCATTTTGTTAATTTCTACTAGCAATACTCGTCCCACGGAAAGTGTAAATGGTACTGAGAGGGTGAAGGTTGTACCAACTCCTGGTTCGGTATCAACTTTGATATCTCCTCGAATCAATTTAAGATTGTTGCGAACTACATCCATACCAACACCACGACCAGATAATGTTGTCACTTGGTCGGAAGTGCTAAAACCTGGTTCAAAAATTAGTGATAACAGTTCTTCATCACTAGCATTAGTGATGAGAGAAGTATCTAATCCCATAGCTAAGGCGCGGGTGCGAATTTTCTCCAGAGAAATGCCCCAACCATCATCACGTATACTAATAAGCGTGCGATTACCATGATGAGTCGCTTTAATTTCAATTAATCCTTGTTCTGGTTTACCGAGAAGGCGGCGCGTAGCAGCGTCTTCAATACCATGATCGAAGGCATTTCTTAATAGGTGCATCAAAGGCTCGTTCAATGCTTCTAAAATACTGCGTTCAATAAGAGTATTACCACCTTCAATTTTTAGCTGTACATTTTTTCCATACTCTACATTTAATTCACGCAAAGCTCTAGGAAAACGCTCAACTAAATCCGACAGCGGCCGCATCCGGATATGATTAAGTTTTGTTTGTAATTGTTTTGATGTTTTGTTAATTTTGCGAGCAATTTGGTCTGTGTCGTCTACACTTAATTGCACATCAGTTGTGACTTCTTGTAGCTGAACAATGGTTTCCATAACTTCCTGCGATCGCAGGTTTAAATCGTTATAGCGATCCATTGCTAAACCATCAAGGGCGTTCTCTGTCTCTCGTATATGGTTGCCATTTTCAAGTGGCAATTTCCCACTACCAACCACGGCGAATTGAGTTGAAACTTTCCCGTAAGCTGTACGTAATTCTTGGTTTTCTCGGTCGAGAACTTGCACTCGCTGGTTGAGATTCCGGACTAATTTGCGTAATCTTTCTAGTTGGGCATTTAAACCATTGCGCTGAACAATCAGTTCCCCAAATAAATCATTAATTTGTTCGAGTTGTTTGCTGGGAACTCGAACAGTATTGTCTTGAATTTCACGTTCTTTACCAACAGTTAATTTGCCATCTGGAGTGTGATTTTCTCTAGCAAATATAGTATTTTGCTCTGTAATATTTATAGCATGGGAATCATCGGTAAATTCTGCATCTAAAAATGTAAAATTGGCAGCAACTGTTTCATTTTTATTTAAATTTTCTGTAGATGTTGACACGATTTCTGTTTCCAGAATATCTGTGTCAGTTGCATCTGTGCCCATAAACTCTGGTATTACTTCTGTCTTTAATATTGACTGGGATTGGGTAGAATTACCAAATTGAATTTCTGTAGGTAAATTATCTAATTGATTTGTGAGTACCAAAGCTTGCGATCGCCGCCATGCTTGCAATGCTAACTGAGCAATTTCATAAATGCGTTCCCCGAAGGGGTTGTCGGAGACATCGCTGCTTGCAGTGGCTAATTGCTGGGTTACTGACTCACAAAGTTTGCTAAAAGCTGGCAGTTGGAGCATTTCCCCTAAGCCGCCTAATTCTGCTGCCATCACGGCAAATTCTTCTTGTAAATTAGACTGCTGGCTATTTGCCAACGCAGATTCTAAGCGCTGCAAACATTCTTCTACTTCTGTTTCAAATAGCAAAGGAATAACATCTTGCCCATCTTCTGGGGATAACATGCTTGTCGCATCTTCAGGGCTGGGGTCACCCAAGCGTTCGTGCAACTCATCAAAAATTGGGTAACAAAAAGTTGCTAACCACTGTTCTTCAACCAGATTTCCCTGTGCCAGCAAGTCAACAATTTGACGCAACCAATCAACACCAGAAAGCAATAAACTTTGCAACTGAGTATCAATTTCTAAAGAAGTTTTGCGAGTTTTTAAAACTTTAAAAGAATCTTCTAAACGATGCGATAAATCACTCAGCGATTTAAATCCCATCATCGCCGCACCGCCTTTGATAGAATGAGCAGCCCGGAGTGCAGCATTGATTTTATCTAAATCGATGCGGTTACTAGTATCGATTTCCAGCAATACCCCTTCCAGGGTATTCAAGTAATCTGTTGCTTCTTCCAGAAATTGCATCTGGATTTCTAATTCTTTGTCATTTAGCATGGTTTTTGTCCTTAGTCATTAGTCATTAGCCATTAGTCATTGGTCATTAGTCACTGGTCATTAGTCACTGGTCATTAGTTATTAGTCATTAGCAAAATACGAAAGACAAATGACAAAGGATAAAGGACAAATAACAAATGACAAATGACAAAACTTAACTAACTTTGAAAGTTTCGACAGTCTCTTGCAATTGCTGGGAAATCTCCACAGTTTCTTGCAGAGATTGGGAAATTTGCAGAGAAGAATCGCTGGTGCGTTGTGATACGGCAGCGATGTCTTTCATCAATTGGCTGACACTTTGTGATGTTTCTACTTGAGATGCAGTTGCAGTGGAAATCGACTGCACTAAAAAGTCAATTTGACGGGATACATCCAAAATTTGACTGAGACTTTCCTTGGCTTCCTCTACAATTCGAGTACCTTCCACCACTTGGATGGTTCCGATTTCCATTGCCTGCACCACTTCGCTAGTTTCTCGTTGGATATTCCCCACAATTTCTTCAATTTCCTGAGTTGCAGCGGCACTCCGAATCGCTAGTTCGCCGACTTCTTCGGCAACTACAGCAAAACCCTGACCTTCTTCACCTGCGCGGGCTGCTTCAATACCGGCGTTAATGGCAAGTAAGTTAGTTTGGATGGCGATTTGGTTAATTAACGAAACGACGCGAGAAATTTGTTGTGAAGATTCGCCGAGACGCTTGACTTTTTTAGCAGTTTCCCCAACTGTTTCCCGCATAGACAGAATATTTTGTACTGTCAAATCCATCGCGTGCCCGCTCTGAGTGGCGTTGTGAGCAGCATGATTGGCAATAAAAGCTGCTTTTTCGGCACTTTCGGCTACAGCCTGCATAGATTGGGTCATTTGATCGACAGCATCGAGAGTGCAGTTGATTTGAGTAGCTTGGGTGAGTGCTTGCTCTGCTAGTTGGCGGATGGCTCCTTCGTTAGAGCCGATGGCAGTATTTACTTGAGTAGCGGCTTGTTTGACTTGGGTAACAATATCTCGCAGACTTTCCACAATGGAGTTGAAAAAATCGGCAACAGTACCTATTTCTCCGGCAGTCACGTCTGCACGCACTGTCAAGTCGCCTATGGCTGCACCTTCGATGTCATCGAGTAGTTCTAAAAGTTGTTGTTGCAGTGCTTCTTTTTCGTGCCGTTCTTCATCAGAACCTTTGACTGCAACATTTTTGGCTTGTTCTATTTGTTCTAGTAACTTCGCTTCTTCTAATGCATAACCGATTTGAGTTGCTATGTGTTGAAACAAGTTAATTTCCGGCTGTTGCCAAACACGAGAATTTTGGCAATTATGAGCAATTAATAAGCCGAAAAGTTGTTCTTGGATAAAAATCGGTGTAATCAGATAACCTTTGACGGCAAATTTGTCTAATAGTTGAATGTAAGTATCGGCATTTTTCAAGTTTTGGTCTAGATAAATGTTGGAAACTGCTTGCACTCGGTTATCTTGATAATTTTCTATATGCTGTTCCCAAAAATAAGGATCGTCGATTCGCACTCCGATCGCTTCTGGCCAATTGCCACTTAATGATTCAGCAACAACGATACCATCTTTAGTCTCTGGATTCAAACGATAAACAATTACCCGGTCTGTTTTGATGGCTCGGTGAACTTCTTTAACTGCTGCTTGATAAATATCTTCTGTTTTCAGAGTTCTCCGAATCTTCAGGGTAATGTCTGCTAGTAATTTTGCCCCTTCAACATCTAGTTCCTGTTCCTTGGACAAGACCTCTAATTGTTCGGCCATCTGGTTGATATTTGCATTCAATACCCCTAATTCATCTTCTCTTCCGGTGTCCAAACGGGTATTCAATTTGCCTTGATTTAGCTTTGTTAATGCCGCAGTTGCATTGAGAATTGGCTGTGCAGTGAGTTTCGCTAACCAAGATGCGATCGCTGCGATAATCAAAGCTGTCAATCCAGTGCCGATGGCTATAATCCATAACAATTGTCTTTGCGGTTCAAATACAATTGCTGTGTCTGTAGATAAAAGTACCTGCCAATTTAAATCAGGCAGGCCATTTAACTTAGTTGATGGTACGTAGCTAACTAATTGTTGTTTTTTATAATTTTTAGGAACTTCGATAAAACTATCTACTTTTTTTGCTGTTAGCAGTTTAGCGAAACTCTGATATTCTGCCTTTGCTTGTTTACCTAAGAATTTTTGTTGTGGACTCAAAAAAACTGTACCCGCAGCATCAAGTAAATGATATGTTTGTCCATTGAGTGCGTAGTTTTTGATGACTTCATCTAAAGATTTGACGGGCATTCGCGCTCTAACTATGCCAATTGTTTGACCTGTATATGTATTTTTAATCGGTGCCGCTATGTAAATGTTAGCGACACCAGTACTTGTTATTGCTTCTGGATTACTAATCACAGGGGCATCTTTTTGTAGAACCTCTTGAAAATACTTCTGGTCTTTTTGGTTTTCCAGAACTTCGCCTGTAGATTGAACAATTAAATTGCCAAGGCGATCGAAAATGGCAACACTATCATAAGCTTGGTAAGCTTCAACAACGCGATTTAATACTGCTTGCTTTTCTTGACTACTTGTGCTGTTACTAATTTGAGAATTTGTCAAAAATGGCAAACTAGATATAACTTGGATATCTCCATAACGTCCCAACATGAAACGGTTTATTTTATCACTTAAACCAGTGGCTTGGGCTTGTTGAGACTGAGTAATTTGCTTAGTAATGGATTTGTTGGCAAAGCTAAAAGCGATCGCACCTATGGCCAATACTGGTAGTGTACCAATGGCGATCGCCAAAATTGTCGCTTTCGTAACTAAACTCAGCTTTGTAAAATAGCTAAAAGCTTGATTTCCAGAAGAATTACTCGCAGTTTCAGTAGTCAGCTTACTTGGCAGTTTTACTACATTTCCAGTCACTTTTTGAGATGAAATCAGCGATGCCCGATTTTGAGGACTACTACCGTTGTTTGTGCCAGTTTTATTAAACATAAGATTATTTCTCCAATGCGTGAATAAGTGAACTAAAAATTATTTTTTATAAAGAATTCTGACTCCTAAATTATTTTTAGTAAACTCTAATCACTACGAAGAATAGAGGACTGTACAATAGCCTGAGAATCTAACACCAGTAATATTTCTTTTTGTTGCACTACACAGCCACATAAATAAGGAACTAAGCTTGATGCCACTTGTCCTATGGGAGAATGAATTTCATCTGCAACAAACCTAATTGTACCTTTGATTTCTTGTACAACTAATCCTAAAAGCAGTGATTCCACTCGGATAACGATCGCACTATACTGGCGCACCCGATAATCAAGAGATTCTAAATTCAGCATTCTTGGCAAATCAACTACCCAAATTATTCGACTCCGCCAATTCATTAACCCTAATATGGAAGGAGGCATATTAGGCATCGAGGTAACAGACTCAACAGGCACAAGAATTGCTTCTTGAGTATGCTTCATTGATAAAACTGCACCAGTCTGTTGATTTAGTTGAAATTTTAAATAACCGTCTGCTAAGTTATTTTCGGCTGGTTTTGGGGAAAGTGTAATGTTTGTACTAATCATTGATTCAAATTACCACTGATTTAATAGTGCGTAGGAGATGTTCGCGGGTGTAAGGTTTAGTTATATAGGCATCTGCACCTTGTCTCATCGCCCACAAACGGTCAATTTCCTGATTTTTAGAACTACAAATTACAATCGGTACTTTTGCAGTAATTGGATTTCTTCTGAGGGAGCGGCACAATTCAAATCCACTCATTTCCGGCATAACTACATCAGTCACAATTACATCTGGTTTTTCTAACACAGCTTTTTCTAAAGCTTCTTTTGCACCAGTAGTTTTAATTACGTTATAACCACTTTCTTTGAGATAATGGCTCATTAATTCTAATTCGCTGGGAGAATCTTCTACAATCAGAATTGTGCCAAGTAAAGTCAGGCTCACTATATATCTCCTAAAAATAAATTAAAGTGATTAAATCTGGTATAAGAATTCTGAATTCTAAATTAATCAAGATATTTAAAAACCATTTTTAGCAATTCTGACTGAGTAAAAGGCTTAGTCAAATATCCTGATGACCTGACCATTTTAGCCTTTGCCCTATCAATAAATCCTGTTCTGCCAGTCACCATGATAATAGGTATATTTTTAAAAGCCGAATGTTTCCTTAATAAAGAACATAGTTCATAGCCGTCTAAAGAAGGCATTTCAACATCTAGCAAAATCAGATCGGGCTTACTCCGGAGAATTTGCATTAAAGCTTTCACCGGATCGTTAATCATTACAACTGAAAATGTGTTTTCATCCAAAAAGTGTTTAATGGAATTCAACACTGTTTGACTATCATCAATGCAGGCAATTGTATATGTACTTTTGCCGACAGGTAACTGAGTCGTTAGATTATTATTCTCAGAAATATCAAAATTGATTTGTCTGGGGGATTTTTGCCCAAGTTTTATTTGCAATTGTGGCAAAACTTGAGAATTTACACCAGCAGGAATTGATGACTGGATATTTTGTCGATTTCTTAACTGCTTTTGACAATGTTCGACAAGTAACCGTAAATCCAGACGACAGAACTTTGGTACTTCATCCAAAGAGTTCTCCGGACTGAATTCATAGCTACCTTCTTTTAAGCACAGAAATGATTCCAGTACTTCTTTTGCTAATTCGTCTATCAGAGTTCCTGCTTGCACAGGAGTAATCAAATCTTGATTTACTAGCCAGCAAATAGCTTGATAGTCTGCGTTTGGTATTGATTGATGTTCATTTTTCGTCTCAAACATCAACCGCATCTGGATGCGAGTAGCGCTGTTGAGAGCCGGAATTTGCTGACTCAAGCGCCGCAAGTGACTATCAAGCCGCTCAAACAGTTTATCTGAATAGGAGGCATAAGTAAGTTTACCGTCCTCTAGATAAATTGACCAATAAACTATCCCAGTAAATACGCTTAAGCAACCTGTAGCACGCCGACTAGTTAATTGTGCCAACAGAGATAGCGGATGTAGTTTTTGGAACAACTTGTAGCTACCTATAGGAGTTGTGCTCATTTTGCTTTTACTCAGCTAAATTCAGTACGTGTAAGCTAAATTAGTGCAGAGTTCTTCCACATTCAAATTAAGTAAAAGGCTTCAAAATTTTGTATTTTAAAGTACACAAATTTGACCTCTAGCATTTGTGGTGGAACTCAACGAAAGCAGCGTTATTCTCAAATGCTCAAATCTCAGTAAATTCGTAAATTGTGATTAATTTACTTCCTATTACTGAGATTTATATACATTCTGGAAAAATAAGACATAGGAATGTCAAGACTAGATGAAGCCACTTTCCATTGAGTAACCCCATTCTGACCACAGGAATAATACTGATTTTCTTAAAATAATATATTTGAACTTCTGTATTTACACTGCAATAAAATCAAGCATTTAAATAAGCAAGTACTAAATAAAGCCACTCTTCATTAAGTAAGACCGTTATGACCACAGGAATAATACTGGTTTTTATGGGCAAAAATAAAACATTACCAATAATAATTTTAGTAATATTTTTTACTTAAATAAGAATTTATCGTAAATAAAAGGGTTTAATATCATGTTCGGGTGAAGACTTATCATTAGGACTGACGCGGGAACGCGGAGAAATTTTAATAATAAGTGATTATCCGAACTTGATATAAGACCCCTACCTCTACAGGTAGCCCCAGTTTCAGTTGGGGTTTAAATCCCCCGGAGTTGCTCCTCTTGGGGAGACCCCAAGACCGCACTCCTCTTCGTCTGAAATTGTCTTTAATGCGTGAATTTTGAATTGTTAATGCTTTGGCACAGCTGGTTGTCCAAAAAATTTGCGCGACCGCCAGTTTATTCCTACTGTTGATGTTGTGCGATCGCGATGCTTATGGCTGTAAACTACGCCATATCTCTATATTAGGCATTAAATGTATAATTATTTAACGCTTCGTGTATTTACTGCTTAAAACTATTAAATGATTACCGTTACACCAGAGGAAATTAGTCAGTTTCGCAGCCAGTTGGCGAATCTTCCCCAGGCTTTAGTAGCTTTGGATACCATAGAAGAATGTGAAGGCTATTTAGACGATGCCGTTCCACTGCTGGTTATGCGGAAAACTGCACAGGAAGCAGATAGAGGATTAAATGATTGGTTAGAAAAATGCCGCCAATTCATCTGTCAAGAGGAAGTCAGAACCGCTTTGGAATCTGGATTAATTGCTCCAATTATAGAACCATTGGCTGCTAGTGCAGGCATTCCTCTGGGTACTGCAACTGCACTTAGTATATGCATATTTAAACTGGGTGCGAAAGAGTTTTGTAAAGTACCTAAATCTGGTGCTTAAAGTCCAGACGCTGTAAATCCAGCCCAGTAGTAGGGATTTGCAAAAGGTAGGGGTTGACGTTGCTTAATTAGTTTCAAAGATTCTTGAAATCTGATGCGTTGTCCCACTCTTAATTGAGCAAGGACTTTATCAATCTGGGGTTTGTGTTCCTCCAAAAATGTGTCTAATTCCTCAATAGTCAGATTTCGCAGCCATGTTTGAGCTTGCTTAAGGGCTATAGCAACATCTCCTGCTTCCGCATTATCAATTTTAAATAAGTTTTCATATAATTTAATCATCAAAAAGCTCGTGGAAAGGTCATCAACAGTCCAAAGGGAACTGACAACACTGGGACTACCTGCTAACAGAAAACCGCTAGGTAAACCAATATATTCGTCACTGGTATTGTTAAAATCAATTAATCCAGTTTCACAAGCTGAAAGAGTGACGAGGCGACATTTTTCTAGTTTGAGACTGAATATTTTATCTAGGGTAAGACATTTTTCTAAATCATGGGTTTCTCCTACTCGTAAAGTTAAGTAACGTTCAGAATCAGGTTTTGTTGGTGTGTCTGCGATAGGTGCATTTGCTAAAATTAGGGCTGATTTACCGGGGTTTGTTAAGTTAAAATACCCGTGACAGCTAAAATGAGCACAGTGGTAAGTATTTAAGTCAGAATTATTAATTGCTGTGAGTGTCGCTGCTGTTTTTTTTAGGATATTAGCAGTATTAAAGTAGCTTTGAATAACTTGTACTTCTAAATCGGTGTAATTCAGGTCTTCTGTAGGGTTTTGGATGGCAAACAGGGATTGAAAATCAGGGCGCTTTCGTTGCTGTACTTGTTGTAATAGTTGACAACTTGGTGCATAACTCACACCACCAGCAAATAGATCCAGAAGACAAGACGAATTTTCACAATTTTGACTGACTGGGAGTGCATGAATGGGGAATAAATGCAAAAACCTATGGGGAATTAGGATGAGTTGATCGCAGTGCTTTGGTATCTGGTTTAATATTTCATCAATGTGCAGAATCGAAGCTAATTCTTTGAGTTCTTCCCCTAAGCTATTCTGCCACTGATCTTTTTGATTGTAGTAGTTCTGCATATATTGATTTGCCCAATCAATTAAGGCTTGTCGGTCTTCTGCTTGGGATTGCCAAACTGTTACCTCTCCTGTAGATTTGACAATAAATGCTAGAATTTTATTCTCGTCAAGAAAATACCACTCGATAATGGCTCTACGCTTATCCAAAGTAGCCTGGAATGAGTCAAATTTGAAACCATAACCAACGGGTAAGTAGCGGTTTTGCAATTCATTACGCTGCTGTCGCAACTGTTGGAGATGTTGTGTTAGGACTTTAGGATTTTCAACTTTGCTATTTTGGATTTGATATTGTCCTGTAGCTATTTCATCCCTGTATATTTCTAGTTGAGTTACGACCTCTGGAGGGAAGATAGTTTTAGAGTCACGTTCGAGGATCTGTTCAACTAAATTGCGAGTTTTGCTACGTTCAACATATTCAATCGCTGCTGTGAACTTACCTAATTCCAAGCAAACTTCTACCATACGGCGATAAAATTTGTTCCATTCTTCTGTTTGTTTGCGTTTGATTTCCTCCCCAGAAACTATTTCTGACCGCAGAGATTCTACTGTAGCAATGGCAGAGTCAAAGGTATTGTAAGCTAAATCAAACTGTTTTGATTCTTGGTAAACTGTCCCAAGGTTAAATAAAGCTTCTGCATGGTCTTGGGGAAAAGCGTCAAAAGTATAAACTTTCAGAGCTTCTTGCAAAAAAGCGATCGCCTGCTCTAAATTCTCGGATCGCTCCTCTCTGATTCTGTTCCAGTAAGCAAGACCGAGATTATTTTGTGTTTGTGCCCATTCATAGGGAAAAACCTCAAAAGTTGTAACTTTCAGAGCTTCTTGGAAACAAGCAATAGCCAATTCTAAATTTTCAGCTATATCCCCTGTGATTCTTTTATGGAAAGCAAGTCCGAGATTATTTTGCGTGGTTGCCCATTCATAAGGAAAAGTGTCAAAAGTATAAACTTCTAAAGCATCTTGGTAACAAGCGATCGCCCACTCTAAATTCTCAGCTATATCCCCTGTGATTCTTTCACTGTAAACAAGACCGAGATTATTATGCGTCATTGCCCAATCTTGAGGAAAAGCTTCAAAAGTAAAAACTTTTAGAGCATCTTGGTAATAAGTTATCGCCTGCTCTAAATTCTCTACCCGCTCCCCTGTGATTCTGTCACTGTAAGCAAGACCGAGATTAATTTGTGTCCTTGCCCAATTTTGGGGAAAAGCGTTAAAAGTTCTGACTTTCAAAGTATCTTGCAAACAAGCAATTGCGTGCTCTAAATTTTGTGCCCGCTCCCCTCTGATTCTTTTACGGTATACATTAGCGAGATTATTTTGCGTCAATGCCCAATCTTTGGGAAAAGCTTCAAAAGTAAAAACTTTTAGAGCATCTTGGTAATAAGTTATCGCCTGCTCTAATTTCTCAGCTATATTCCCTCTGATTCTATTGCTGTAAGCAAGACCGAGATTATTTTGCGTCGATGCCCAATCTTTGGGAAAAGCTTCAAAAGTAAAAACTTTTAGAGCATCTTGGTAATAAGTTATCGTCTGCTCTAAATTCTCAGCTATATCCCCTCTGATTCTATTGCTGTAAGCAAGACCGAGATTATTTTGCGTCATTGCCCAATCATAGGGAAAAGCGTTAAAAGTTCTGACTTTCAAAGTATCTTGCAAACAAGCAATTGCGTGCTCTAAATTTTGTGCCCGCTCCCCTCTGATTCTTTTACGGTATACATTAGCGAGATTATTTTGCGTCAATGCCCAATCTTTGGGAAAAGCTTCAAAAGTAAAAACTTTTAGAGCATCTTGGTAATAAGTTATCGTCTGCTCTAAATTCTCAGCTATATCCCCTCTGATTCTATTGCTGTAAGCAAGACCGAGATTATTTTGCGTCATTGCCCAATCATAGGGAAAAACCTCAAAAGTTGTAACTTTCAGAGCATTTTGGTAACAAGCGATCGCCCGCTCTAAATTCTCAGCTATATCCCCTGTGATTCTATCACTGTAAGCAGAAGCGAGATTATTTTGAGCAGCTGCCCATTCATAGGGAAATGCTTTGCGGGTGTAGACAGTTAGTGCAACTTTATAGCCAGTGATCGCAATTTCCATATTGCTGGCTTTGTTACCCAAAGGGAATTGCTGAATTAGATTGCTAAAATTTCCTATATCTCCAGCAATGGATTGGGCCACATCTGCTTCCGCTTCCCCCAGTCTATTTGTCCCCCACTGGCGTAATATTTCTGCTAACATTTCGTCAAGTTTGTCTATACTCTTTGCCAGCAAGGGGTAAACTACCTGCGCCTCACTGTTACTTTCTGCGGTTGCTTGCAGTACTTCCATCAAAAATTGAAAATATGCCTGTATCTCTTCTTCACTAAGAGATTGCAAATCTACTTTAGTATCTATATTCAACACTTCCCTTAGTTGCATTGCCAAACCTTGCAACCAACTCGCTGTATTCTCATATCCCTGATGCGAAAATATCTCCATCTTCGCTTCTACCGCCCCCAAGAAGCCAACATCTACTAATTCTTCGTTTGCTGCCAAAATCTCTTGGACTTCATCGTTACTACCGCAATTCAACAGTCTTTGAATGAAGTTGGAATAGGCTTGCTGACGCTGTTCGTTCATGGGTAAGGGCATGAGACGCAATTTTATTATGAGAATAATTCAACACCAGTACCCTAGATTCCAGAAAAGTGTAGAATTTCATTACAAATGATGTGTTACCGACGACGATCGCTCATCCCTCTACATCTTCATTCAGCAAAAAAACTAGCTACTGAAACTTTTAAGATTATCCCTAAATTAAGGTAACAGGAGGATGCGCCCAATAGCAGTTTCAAGTAAAAACAAAGATGCGATCGCTACATAATTACGAATTACAAAATAGAAAATGCTTTATAATACTGTACTATGCCAGCAAGAGATATCTTTCACAACGCAGTCAAAAAAGGACTAGAAAAAGAAGGGTGGAAAATTACCCACGAACCCTTACCTGTCAGTTTCGAGTTAGGGGATATGTACATAGACTTAGGTGCCGAAAGAATTCTAGCAGCAGAAAGAGAGGGCGAAAAAATTGCTGTTGAAATTAAAAGCTTTTTTAAAACATCTGCAATTTCTGAATTTCACACAGCTTTAGGACAGTTTATTAACTATCGACTAGCATTATTTGAACAAGAACCAGACCGTACTCTCTATTTAGCGGTTCCCATCGATACATATACTTCCTTTTTTACTATCAGACTTATACAAAACGTTATCAAAATATATCAACTTAAATTGATTACTTATCAGCCTGTAACGGAGGATATTGTCGAATGGATAAACTAAAAAAATACCAACAAATAATTCAGCAACTTCTCCAAGAATATGCTGCAATTTCTAGTCAAGACCCAGAAATTGAAACCCAATTAATTTTTGACACAGAACATCACCACTATCAACTTGTAAATGTCGGCTGGAAAAATCAACGTCGTGTTTATGGTTGTTTTTTACATCTAGACATCAAAAATGGTAAAGTTTGGCTGCAACACAATGGTACAGAAAATGAAGTAGGAGAAGATTTAGCAAATTTAGGTATCCCCAAGCAGGATATTGTCATCGGTTTTCATTCCCCATTTAAGCGCCAATTTACAGATTATGCTGTGGGTTAAATAAATATTATGCATTATTCTGTATTGGCCACTGACTACGACGGCACACTAGCAACTGACAATCATGTAAATGAAAATACTTTGGCAGCACTTTCACGTCTGCGGAGTTCTGGTTACAAACTCATCTTGGTGACAGGTAGACAGCTAGATGAATTGCTACAAGTTTTTGTACATATAGATTTATTTGATTATGTAGTAGCAGAAAACGGTGCTTTGCTCTACTCACCAGCTACCTGCCAAAAGAAACTATTAGGTTCGCAACCATCAGCAGAATTTATTAACGCATTGCGCGATCGCCAAGTCAAGCCAGTGTCAGTTGGTCGTGTAATTGTCGCCACATGGCGTCCCCATGAAACTACGGTTTTAGAAACTATCTGCCACTTGGGATTAAAATTACAAGTCATATTGAACAAGGGTGCGGTGATGGTGCTACCCTCAGGAATTAACAAAGCCACAGGCTTAGCTGCCGCTTTGGATGAAATGCAGTTATCACCTGAAAATGTAGTCGGGATTGGCGATGCAGAAAATGACCATGATTTCCTCAGTTTTTGTGGTTATTCAGTGGCAGTTGCCAATGCTTTGCCAACACTAAAAGAGCGTGTGGATTTTGTGACTCATGGTAGTCGCGGGGATGGTGTTATAGAACTGATTGAAAAACTGATCGCCGAAACAGAGCTAAGTAACGAGTACTAAGTAAAAAAGTAAAATTCGACCGACGCAGTGATTAAAACCAAAGACGATTGTCTTCGGGTTTGATATCGCACAATCATTGAGCGATCGCAAAGTTAGAAAACACAGACAATAATCTTCTGACGCCAGTAGAATCTGGCTCTACTGACCCTCTTCCTTGCAGTTGACGATAAATTAACTCATAAATTCACTGCATAAGCCAACAGCCTCATGCAGTTTTCGGCAATTAAATTAAAAATGCGGATGAAAGGACTTGAACCTTCACTCCTTTCGGAACTAGAACCTAAATCTAGCGCGTCTGCCAATTCCGCCACATCCGCATAGGTTCTTATCTTACCATAAGAAATTATTTTTGGGAATAGAGAGTGGGGGAGATGGGGAGGCCGGGGGAGCAGGGGGAGAAAGAATAAGTAATCCTCAATCCTCAATGCCCCATGCCCAATTACATAACCGCAACCCGAGGCAGACGATGTTTGAAGCCGCAGAGAATTTCCCAAGAAATGGTATTTAATTGTTCTGCCCAATCGTCTGCTGAAATTTTTTCTTTTCCCTGTTCTCCAAGCAAAGTGACTACTTCTCCTTCTTGGATATCGGGTATGGCGCTGACATCCAGCATCAACTGATCCATTGTGATTGTCCCGATTTGCGGCACTCGCTGACCGCGAATTAACACATGCATTTTGTTGGAAAGATTACGAGGAACACCGTCAGCATAGCCAATTCCCACAACGGCGAGGCGAAGTTCACGCGGGGCGATAAATTGATGACCGTAGCTGACAGCGGTTCCTGGGGCGATTGTTTTGACTTGGGTAACTCGTGCCTTAAGTTGTAAAACGGGTTTGAGGTCGATCGCCTTTTGTAAATGGGTTGCTGGATAAAGTCCGTAAACTGCTAAACCTACTCGTGCAATATCGTAGTGCAATGCTCGGTCTGTAAGTGCAGCAGCTGAGTTTGCCAAGTGCAAGCAAGGCGGTTGGATTCCCATTGCTTTGATTTGGGCGATCGCTTCCTCAAATCGTCTATGCTGTTCCTTCATCGCGGTAGTGTCAGGATCGTCTGCTGTTGCCAAATGAGAATAAATACTGGCAATAGAAAGATGTGGTAACCGCTGTACCAATTGCACAAATTCAGCAGCTTGCTGCCAATTAGTTCCCAACCTAGACATTCCCGTGTCTAATTTGATGTGTACGGGTACGGGAGAACCATAGTTCATGGATTCTAGAGTATCAGAAAATACTAAGGCTTGTTTCGGACTGCACAGTGTCGGCTGAAGTTGCCATTGAGCGATCGCATGAATTTGCTCTGGTGTATGAGTCGCCCCTAAAATCAAAATCGGTGCTTGAATTCCGCCTTCTCGCAATTGAATCGCCTCTGGAACTGTAGCAACTCCCAGCCAGCTAGCTCCCGATTGGATTGCAATTTGGGCTACTGTTACCGCTCCATGTCCATAGGCATCAGCTTTTACCACTGCCATCAATTGAGTACGTGGCGATAACAGCTGCACTATTTGTTGTACATTGTGCGACAACACCCCTAAATCAATTTCTACCCAAGCTCGTTGCGAAAACCATGCGTAGGTGTCGCACTGTTCATTAGGAACTACACCAGGGCTTTGCTTGCGACTTAACATTTGTACTGACTCCTATCACAGCAGAGCTAAACTTCCGATTATCTATCTATACACGCTCCTAAAAGCGAGATCAGATTAAACAGGAAGTTTAACGCTGACTTGGAATTGATACAAGATGCTGATGGTGAAGTGGGGAGTCGGGAGTGGGGAGTCGGGGAGATGGGGGGACGCAAAGACAGATAGGGCACAAAGAATAACTAATGACTAATGACTAACTTAATTTTCTGAATTATTCCAGAAAGTATAATTTCTTATCATCTCCCTATAAGGGTATATTTGTGTTAATATATGTAAAACTAATACCCTTAGCGCAGATCAATGGGGAAGGTTTTAGTCTTAAACGCCTCTTACGAACCTCTCAATATAACGAGTTGGCGTCGCGCTGCGGTTCTGTTAATTAAGGGCAAGGCAGAACGGGTGGAACACAACGGTAAATTCCTTTATTCGGATTTTCCGCTGCCGACCGTAATTAGGTTGCGTCATTATGTCCGCGTTCCTTATAAAGAAATTCCTCTCACTCGCCGAAACATATTGCATCGTGATGGTCATGCCTGTCAATACTGTGGTTACACAGGAGACGAATTGACCTTAGACCATGTAATACCGCGATCGCGCGGCGGAGGGGATAGCTGGGAGAACATTGTTACAGCTTGTGTTCGTTGCAATGTTAAAAAAGGCAGTCGCACTCCCCACGAAGCTCATATGCCTTTGCGTCATCTTCCTCGCCAACCTTATAGCAGTCTTTATTTCGAGGTCAGCAAACATCTCAAGAGTGGACTGCACACAGAGTGGCAAAAGTATGTTATAGGACTTTGATATGACGTAGCCTAGTAACCAAAAAAGTATACAAGAATAGTCATAGGTTTGCCTTTGTGCTTGGTTTTGAAATAAGGCTAAAGCCGAGTTGCACACATTTTGCCTTGACAAATTGTGTGTTAGATCAGTTTTGTCCACATATTGTGAGGGACATTGTTCGGCAGAAGCTAACATAGCAGTTTAATGAAATCCAGGCAAAAAAGACAACAGCTTCTTAATATACCTCATAAAAGTAGCAAATTACTAGGATGATTTGAAAAATATTTAAATTTTCAACTGACCGCACTGTTAAGCAATCCTTACTTGCTGAAGTCTTGTAACATACCTTGAGATTACTAGACTCATTGGGTATGGGGCATTGGGAGTGTGGGAGGAGTCGGAGGATGAGGAAAAAATCTTTCCCCCTCTCTCCCCACACTCCCCCATCTCCCCATCTCCCGATTCCCTAGCCCCTTTTACAAAAAATGCAAAACACGCCCTGTTTGTTAAAGATATAATTATTAATTGCTCATTAGTCAAAATAATGAGACTATTGAACATAAGATTGTTTCAAATATCAAAGAGTCTCTCTAAAGTATTAGATGGAAAGTATACCCTAAGTAAGATAAAGTTTAAAGTTCGGCTATCAATTTTGAATAAAAATCCCTGCCATTTAGATTACAGAGAAGAAAAAAGCTCATAAAAAACCTTTATGCTGCAACATAAAGCCAGATATACAAAACTTACTTTTTTCCAGCAACTACATGCGTTCTAGTGAAATTTAGTTGATTGCTGGGCGCTGTTACTGACAAAAAATATACTTAGGTATATAGTGCGATGTCTTGAGATTTTTGCGAAGATCAAAATAATGTGGCTAAATTCAGTAAATTGCTGATCTTAGTGTTTCTGAATTAATGGAGCCTCACACTTTAAAAAAAGTTCCCTATGTACTTAAATTCTCCCGTTAATGAGTTTGAGAGTTTGTCATTGACCAAAGAGCCAAACCCAGAGGAAGCTGAAATAGAGAAAGACGCAGTGGAAGTTGCACTTAAAAGTCCATCATTACAACCATCGCTAAGCGAAGCAGCTATCTATCTTAGCCAGCGTGGTAATTCCTTAACACAACAAAAGTCAGAAGAACTGCAAAAAACTCTGCTAGCGCACCGACACGATCGCCAACTAGTAATTTTGCAAGATTTTCCTGACCCAGACGCTCTTTCTTGTGCCTGGACTTATCAATTAATTGCCCAGCAATACGATATCAAATGTGAAATAATTTATGCTGGTGCTCTGAGTCATCAAGAAAATATTGCCTTGGTTAGACTCACTAATTTACCTATCCAACGCTGGACGCAGCAAACCTTGAAAACCAAAGATTTGTCATCTTATCAAGGTTTCGTTTTAATTGATAACCAAGGAACTACTTCACAGCTAATATCAGCAGTTCAGCAGGCTGGAATTCCATTAGTTGCGCTGATCGATCATCATAGTTTACAAGGCGAACTCGAATCAGAGTTTGTGGATGTTCGTCCTTATGTACGAGCGACGGCGACAATTTTTACTCAATATCTGCAAGCGGGATTACTAGCATTAGATAGCAGCATCAATCAACACGTAAAATGTGCTACTGCCTTGATGCATGGCTTACGTTCGGATACAAATCGGCTGATGCAAGCGCAAGAAGAAGATTTCATGGCAGCTGCATATTTAAGCCGATTTTATGACGCGCAACTGCTGAATGCCATTTTACAGGCGAATCGTTCCAAGCGGGTGATGGATGTAATTGAGCGATCGCTAAAAAATCGCATTGTTCAAAATAACTTTTCCATTGCTGGTGTTGGTTACCTACGCTACGACGACCGCGATGCCATCCCCCAAGCGGCTGATTTTCTCGTCACCGAAGAAAACGTCCATACCGCCGTAGTTTATGGCATTGTTCACGATGAAGACGAAGAATTAGAAATAGTCATTGGTTCCTTGAGAACCACCAAACTCACCCTCGATCCTGATGAATTTATCAAAGAAGCCTTTGGGCAAGATAGCACAGGGCGCTTTTTTGGTGGTGGAAGGACAAGCGCAGGCGGCTTTGAAATCCCGATGGGTTTTTTATCTGGCAGTAACGAAAATTCCGCCTATGCAAAAATGAAATGGGAAGTATTCGACGCTCAAATTAAGCAAAAGTTACTGAGGTTAGTTAATCCCAGAGATAACCCAATTCAGTCCGAGTAGAGGGAGATGAGGGAGATGGGGAGAACTCCTAACTCATGTACTAACCAAAGTGTGTTTTGTTACATAACATCCCTTCCCGACTTTTAAAAAAAGTCGGGAATTTAGTTTTTATTAATTAATTGGGAATCTAGTTCGTGCCTAATCTTAACGTCAGTTCGATAAACCTCTCCCCAACCCCTCTCCTTGTGGGCTATCCATTACCCGGATCTTTCTCAACATTTGCGAGAGTATTCACTCACGTTTCTTACAACCCTTATTGGTCTGTTGTTAATTCTCAATAAAAACCTAATTTTAGCGAG
Organism: Nostoc sp. CCY 9925; assembly: GCF_963920935.1. Classification (NCBI taxonomy): domain Bacteria; kingdom Bacillati; phylum Cyanobacteriota; class Cyanophyceae; order Nostocales; family Nostocaceae; genus Nostoc; species Nostoc sp. CCY 9925. The sequence continues at coordinate 59,873 of NZ_CAWUDO010000033.1, forward strand.
AATATTAAGAGCCAATTTGTCAAGTATGCCTCACACCTCAGTGTTTAAGATGCCTACAAAACAAACGTTTCAAGATTGTAAAGAAAGATGTGACTAATGGATAGCCTTGTGGGGGAGAGGTTTGGAGAGGGGTTTTTTAGATTCGTCGAATTCACGTAATCTTAAGTAAATCGGTACAAATAAAGTTAACTCGTGCTTACCTATTTATTTCCCAAAAAGGAGCGCCATGAAGTCCATAGAACTTCAAATGTTAAAAACTTTGTATGAGCAAGACTTTTATGCTTGGGTAGAGCAGACCGCAGCACTTTTACAATCGCATCAGTGGGACACGTTGGATTTAGAACACCTAATTGAGGAAGTGGTGGACTTGGGTAAGAGTCAACAGCGGGCGTTGCAAAGTGCGTTGCGGTTAGTGTTGTCGCATTTGTTGAAGTGGAAATATCAATCTGAACGTCGTAGCCATAGTTGGCAAGTGACCATTACCCGTGAGCGACTGAATATAGATGAATTGCTGCAAGAAAGTCTTAGCTTGCGCCGTTTTTTAAATGATGCCGAATGGATAAATACTACTTATCAAAGAGCGCGGCAAGAGGCAATGGTGGAAACTGGTTTGTTGGAGGATGACTTTGCGATCGCCTGTCCCTTTTCTGTTGATGAAATTTTAGACTTAGACTTTTATCCTAATGCTGAGGAATAACCGTAAGGTTCTTTACGCTATAACGACCGCAAACCGTATCCAAAATTAAATAAATATACGGGTTATATTTCAATACAGTTCAGATAAGACCAAAACACTTGTAGAGACTGCGATTTATCGCGTCTCGAAAACCCAAAATTTTTTACCAGTAGCCTTTAACTGAACCGTATTGGGTTATATTTAGTATCTTAAATGGCTAGCATCATGATTATCATGATTAGTCAGTTTTATTTCTAATGAAAACTATAATTTTTCTTTGCAACGGTGAAGCAGAATATTACAGCGAAAAAGGAATCATTAAAAATAAACAACTTCCTGGCTTGATAAAGTCGGTAATTTCGTCAGGGAATTATTATATAACATCGTGGATCTGTGGAAATTCCAAATTTATAGAAGTTGGAGATAGAGCCTATCTTCAAAAAAGTTGAAATATTAGCAAAAAGTAATCGACTTTATTGCCTTTTTGCGACAAAAATATGCAGTAGTTGAACCTGCCTAGGAATCGCTAGATTTGGACTTGATAAATGATAACTTTATTGGGGGCGCGTAGGCGTAGCCCGTCGTAGATATTGCCAATATTATCTAGCTAACTAATAGCACTGCTTGGGTACGTAGTGTTCGAGAAAATGAGTGGTCAAAGCCGCATAACTAAACTCAACAATCGTTGATAACGAATTGGTAATGATGATTAAGGTTAGGATAGATGAATACAGAACAAGCGTAACTAAATAACTCACCGCAGGGTACGCTAATAAAATTCAAAGTTATGGAACTATACTTAATTCGTCATGGCATCGCCGAAGATAAAGATTTAGGCATCAAGGATGAGGAACGCAGCCTCACCAAAGAAGGAAGGCAAAAAACCGAGAAAGTTGCCGAGAAACTTGTAAAATTAGGTTTAAATTTTGATTTGATTGTCACCAGCCCCTTAGTGCGTGCCCGCCAAACGGCTGAAATCCTCATAGCACATCGACTAAGTTCCCAGCTAGAGGAATCTAGCCACCTTGCTCCTGAAGGTGAAATTTCTAGTTGGCTGGTAGATTGGTTAGAGCCAAGAAATTATTCCCAAAACACTCAACTGGCCTTGGTTGGACATGAACCTGGTTTGACCACTTGGGCAGAAATTCTTTTATGGGGAGAGGTCAAAGCAAGCTTAGTCTTGAAAAAAGCAGGTATGATTGGGATAAAACTACCAGAAACAGGTTCTTCTTTGGGTCGTAGTCAGATGTTTTGGTTGACACCACCCAAGTACCTGCTGTAACAGTTTTTCAACATTTTCGATTGTTGTTAGAAGGGCTACTGTTATGGCGACAATAATTTCTGGTAAGTTAGCTTGATCAGATATTTCAAAAAGTAAATGGTGTTGCCATGATGGTGTGCGAATACAAGCCTGGTCTAGAAGGCATTCCCGCCGCCCAATCGAGTATCAGTTATGTTGATGGGCAAAAGGGAATACTAGAATATCGTGGCATCCGGATTGAGGAACTAGCAGAAAAAAGTACATTCCTGGAAACTGCTTATCTCTTAATCTGGGGTGAATTGCCCAGTAAAGAAGAACTCCAAGCATTTGAACATGAAGTTCGTCACCACAGGCGAATAAAATACCGCATTCGGGACATGATGAAATGCTTTCCAGAAAGCGGTCACCCAATGGATGCCCTGCAAGCCTCTGCTGCTGCTTTAGGGTTGTTTTATTCGCTCCGGGATTTACATAATCCAGCCTACATTCGAGATTCAGTTGTGCGCTTGATAGCAACCATTCCGACGATGGTGGCGGCCTTCCAACTGATGCGAAAAGGCAATGACCCCGTGCGTCCCCGTGATGACTTAGACTACTCTGCCAATTTTCTATACATGCTCAATGAGCAAGAACCCGATCCTTTAATGGCACGGATTTTTGATATCTGCTTGATACTTCAGGTCGAGCATACAATGAATGCTTCCACTTTCAGTGCCAGGGTGACAGCTTCCACTTTGACCGACCCTTATGCTGTGGTTGCTAGTGCCGTGGGAACCTTGGGAGGGCCTCTGCATGGTGGAGCCAATGAAGAAGTAATTCAGATGTTGGACAAAATTGGCTCTGTAGAAAATGTCCGCCCCTACATAGAGGATTGTCTGCAACGTAAATCTAAGATTATGGGCTTTGGACATCGTGTTTATAAAGTGAAAGACCCACGAGCCATAATTTTACAAAGCCTAGCAGAGCAACTGTTTGAGAAGTTTGGCTATGACAACTCCTATGACATTGCTCAAGAGATGGAACGAGTAGTAGAGGAAAAACTTGCTGGCAAAGGGATTTATCCCAATGTTGACTTTTATTCAGGTTTGGTGTACAGGAAAATGGGAATTCCCACAGACTTGTTTACGCCAATCTTTGCGATCGCCCGCGTTGCCGGTTGGCTAGCCCACTGGAAAGAACAGCTAGCAGAAAACCGGATTTTCCGTCCTACCCAAGTTTACAACGGTCGTCACGAAGTTCCTTATCTCCCCATTGATCAACGTTAACTGGCATGGGGCATAGGGCATGGGGCATGGGGCATGGGGCATGGGGCAAACAGAGAGTGTGGAAGTGGTGGGAAGAATGGGAAGCTTTTTCTAATCTCCTCACACTCCCCCATCTTACCCTGCTTCCTCTGCCTCCCCTGCCCCTATGCCCCTTTGCCCCCCACTCAATAGCCAACGTCAATGCCAACCATAAGTAGAAGTTCTGATGTCGCTTCAGGGTGGTAAAACCATCCAAGGATATACTAGGCATGGGAATTGGCAACAAATCTTCAATCAGACGTCATCTTGGCAAAAATTATCAATGAGTGAATTTACAGATATTATTCAAGTAATATTTGTAACTCAGTTGGACTAATGTCTTAAAGAGCGGAAACATGAATTCAGGAATTGACCTCCAAGGAACTTTTATTGAATCCCTCACGGATTTAGGTGTACCAGCAGGAACAGCCAAAGCAATTTGGATGCCACTGCCAATGGTACTAATGCTGATTGGGGCAACAGTGGGGGTATTAGTCGCTACCTGGCTAGAACGAAAAATTTCCGCCGCCGCACAGCAACGAATTGGCCCAGAATACCAAGGGCCTTTTGGATTACTGGTGCCTGTAGCGGATGGTCTGAAGCTGGTATTTAAAGAAGATATCGTGCCAGCCAAATCCGATCCCTGGCTATTCACCCTCGGCCCAATTATTGTTGTGATTCCGGTGTTTCTGTCGTTCCTGATTGTTCCCTTTGGGCAGAACATCGTGATTAGCAATGTGGGTATGGGTGTATTTTTATGGATTGCCTTGTCAAGCATTCAGCCCATTGGCTTGTTGATGGCTGGCTACGCATCTAATAATAAATACTCCCTTTTAGGGGGCTTGCGGGCAGCAGCGCAATCTATTAGTTATGAAATTCCATTGGCGTTGGCAGTCTTAGCGATCGCTATGATGTCTAATAGCCTCAGTACCGTTGACATTGTTAATCAACAATCTGGCTACGGCATCTTGGGCTGGAACATTTGGCGTCAACCAGTCGGTTTCCTGATTTTTTGGATAGCCGCCCTAGCTGAGTGCGAAAGATTGCCCTTTGACTTACCCGAAGCAGAAGAAGAACTAGTAGCAGGTTATCAGACTGAATACGCAGGCATGAAATTCGGTCTGTTTTACCTGGGCTCCTACGTTAACTTAATACTTTCTTCCCTACTAGTAGCAATTCTCTATCTCGGTGGTTGGGACTTTCCCATTCCCCTCAACCTCATAGCTAGTTGGCTGGGAATCAGTGAAGCCAATCCCGTGTTGCAGATAGTAACTGCTTCTTTAGGTATCACCATGACCGTACTCAAAGCCTATTTACTAGTGTTTGTCGCCATTTTGTTGCGCTGGACAGTGCCACGGGTACGGATTGACCAATTGTTAGATTTAGGATGGAAGTTTTTGTTGCCAGTTGGTTTGGTTAACCTCCTATTAACCGCCGCCCTGAAACTAGCCTTTCCTTTCGCCTTTGGTGGGTAAAGGAATTTTAGATTTTAGATTTTAGATTTTGGATTAAGTCTGAAATCTAAAATCCAAAATTGATGAGATTTTGGATTAAGTCTAAAATCTAAAATCCAAAATTGATGAGATTTTGGATTAAGTCTAAAATCTAAAATCCAAAATCCAAAATCCAAAATTGATAGAGAGAGTGAAACACGATGCTAAAGTTCCTCAAACAAGTTGGTGATTACGCCAAAGAAACAGTACAAGCTGCACGTTACATCGGTCAGGGGCTTTCTGTTACCTTTGACCATATGCGTCGGCGTCCGATTACCGTACAGTACCCTTACGAAAAACTGATTCCTGGCGAACGGTTTCGCGGTAGAATTCACTTTGAGTTTGATAAGTGTATCGCCTGCGAAGTTTGTGTTCGCGTTTGTCCAATAAATCTGCCTGTAGTAGATTGGGAATTCGACAAAGCCAGCAAAAAGAAAAAACTCAAGCACTACAGTATTGATTTTGGAGTTTGTATCTTTTGCGGTAATTGTGTGGAATTTTGCCCCACTAACTGTCTATCTATGACAGAAGAGTATGAGCTTTCCACTTACGACCGCCATGAATTGAACTATGACAACGTAGCGTTAGGTCGTCTGCCCTATAAAGTAACAAATGACCCAATGGTGACACCACTACGCGAACTAGTTTATCTACCCAAGGGCGTCCTCGAACCCCACGGACTGCCTGCGGATGCGCCGCCTGCGGGTGCGCGTCCACAAGATTTGGTGGAACAAACCGAAAAATAAATGCGATTCGTCATTTGTCTTTTGTTATTCGTCCTTTGTCCTGTGTCTAAACCAAATGACTAATACTTCTCTACGAGAGGCACTCGCGTTCGCTCAGTACAAGTGACTAATGACCAATGACCAATGACCAATGACCAATGACCAATGACAATTGACTGAGGACAAAAAACAGTGAATCTAGCGGAAGGAGTACAGATTGTATGCCTTGGCGTACTGGGTGTGATGATGATTGGGGCAGCCATTGGTGTAGTGCTGTCCCCTAGCATCGTCTATTCTGCCTTTATGCTAGGGGGCGTATTCATCAGCATGGCGGGAATTTACCTGTTGCTGAATGGTGATTTTGTTGCCGCCGCACAAATACTAATTTATGTTGGGGCGGTTAACGTGCTGATTTTGTTTGCCATTATGTTGGTGAATAAACGGCAGAATTTTGCGCCATTTCCCAACTCTTGGGTGCGGAAACTACTAACGGGTATAGTCAGCTTAGGATTGTTTGGCCTTTTGAGTACGATGGTATTAGCGACCCCTTGGGCGTACTCAACTCCTCCTGTGGTGGGTAGTACAAGTTCCATAGTTTTGATTGGAGAGCATTTCTTCACTGACTTTTTACTACCTTTTGAATTAGCTTCGATTTTGCTGCTGATGGCGATGGTAGGAGCGATCATTTTGGCACGTCGCGAGTATTTGCCAGACCTGGCACCATCTGAACTACCACAAACGGTTTTGACTTTGCCAGAACGCCCCAGAGAACTAGTATCGACCAGCAGCGAAACAAAAGAGTAAAATTTGCGACTTTAGTTGCAAATAAAGAGTCATGTTTTTTCAGAAGGAATACTCAGATTCATGCAACTCCAGTACTTTTTATTATTAGCAGCGGCTTTATTCTGCATCGGCATCTACGGTTTAATTACCAGTCGCAACGCTGTGCGGGTGCTGATGTCGATTGAGTTGCTGCTCAATGCTGTTAATCTCAATTTAATGGCATTTTCCAACTTCCTTGACTCAACATTAATTAAGGGTCAGGTTTTCACCGTGTTTGTGATTACCGTGGCCGCGGCCGAGGCGGCGGTGGGTTTAGCGATCGTGCTTGCCATTTATCGCAACCGTGATACCGTCGATATGGAGCAGTTTAATCTCCTGAAGTGGTAACTGTGCGTGCAACTCAAGCAGGTAATCATTGCTTATAAAGCGCGGGATGCCCGGAGTAAACAATGGGCAGAAATGTGCGCTAAACAACTCGAAAATCGCCACTGCCAGGTATTGATGGGACCTAGTGGGCCGAAAGACAATCCTTATCCTGTCTTTTTGGCTTCGGCGAATCAACCAATCGATCTCGCTTTGGTACTTGGTGGCGATGGTACTGTTTTAACTGGTGCCAGACATTTAGCCCCGGCTGGCATCCCAATTCTGGGAGTGAATGTGGGAGGTCATCTGGGGTTTTTAACTGAGTCAGTGGACGAGTTTCAGGATACGGAGAAAGTTTGGGATCGACTGTTTGAGGATCGCTATGCTATCCAACGGCGGATGATGTTACAAGCTGCAGTGTATGAGGGTCATGGGTCTAATTTGGAGCCAGTCAGTGAGCGTTACCTGGCTTTGAATGAATTTTGTGTCAAACCGGCTTCTGCTGACCGAATGATTACCTCGATCTTGGAAATGGAAATCGATGGTGAGGTAGTCGATCAATACGTCGGGGACGGATTGATTATTTCCACTCCCACAGGTTCCACAGGTTATACCGTTTCTGCTAATGGGCCAATTATGCACGATGGTATGGAGGCGATTACCGTTACTCCGATTTGTGCAATGAGTCTTTCTAGTCGCCCCCTCGTTTTACCCCCTGGTTCTGTGGTGAGTATTTGGCCTTTGGGGGATTATGATTTGAGTACCAAGTTGTGGACAGATGGAGTGTTGGGGACTTCAATTTGGCCTGGACACCGCGTTGATGTCCGGATAGCGGATTGTCGAGCTAAATTTATTATTTTGCGCGAGAACAATTCTTACTATCAAACACTGCGGGAGAAGTTGCTCTGGGCAGGTACAAGGGTTCGTTACAGCAATAATCACCGTAATTGATAAAGTATTTGAGAGCGCTTTTGTTATAAATGGCGATTGCTACGCCAACCCAGACATCACAATTAAAATTATCCCAGCCCCTGGATTAATCTAGGGGCTTTTTGCCCTGATAGTGACTCTTTTAACTAATACTAATCTGCACATCTGAGCGTAACTTTCAGTTTGGCAAAGTAGGGAGTAGGGAACGGGGAATAAAATTTCTAAATTACGTTTGTGAATGTAAATTTGTATGATAGCATTTCACGAAGTTCCTGCTATAGATATGTGAGGCCATACAGATGACAGATGTAAGTCCCTACGAACAATTTATGTGTTGCAAAGATTTTTGAAAATAGTATTACTTGCATTTATACCCTATATCGAAGGAAAATTTTGTATCTTATTGCCAGATTTTTTTGCTATTAATGTTGATAATAAAAACACTATATCCCTAATCCCAAAGAGAAAAAAAGCTCTGTTGAGGATTTTTCATGGAAAACTCTGCCAATCACATTTCGACGCATTGCATAATGCGATCTATTTGCACAGCGCCTAAATTATAGTAGGATATTTTCGCAAATCTAATACCAATTTGAAAAATGGATGCGACAGATGGATTCAGAGATCCCTTTAAGAGAAAGAAATTCTCAATCCAAAATCCCAAATCCCAAATGTTATAAGTAGGAAGACAGATGGAAATTTCTGGCCGCAACATCAATTACCCACTGAATCCTCTTTCTCTTCAAGATTTTCCTGTCATTCAGACTAAAAAATATATCCTACGGCTGGCGTCAACTGAAGAAGAATTAAAATCGATTTTTCGATTGCGTTTTGAAGTTTTTAATCTGGAACTAGGCTTGGGATTATCTACTTCTAGCTTTACCCAGAGGGATGAAGATAAGTTTGATGAGGTTTGCCATCATTTGATTCTCATCTGCAAACAAACAGGTAAAACGATTGGAACTTATCGGATGCAAACCTATAAAATGGCTTCTCAAAGACTAGGCTTTGATGCTGCCGATATATTTAATCTTAATGCAATTCCTGATTCTGTACTTCAGGCATCAGTCGAAGTTGGGCGTGCATGTATAGCTAAAGAATACCGCAATAGTCAGACTCTTTTGCTACTCTGGGAGGGGCTAGCAAATTATCTCATTTGGACTAAAAATCAATATTTCTTTGGCTGTGGATCGTTACTAACACAATCCCCTTGGAAAGCTACTTGCGTTTATAATTATTTTCGGCAGAATGGCTTGATGCATCCGAGTATTTTAGTTTATCCAAATTCTGAATATTGTCTAGAATTGCCTCAAAATTGTTCAGATTTATGTGATGTGGAAATTCCTAATATTTTGCAGGCATACTTGAATATTGGTGCTAAGATATGTAGTCTTCCAGCTATCGATCGCCAGTTTAAAACTATTGATTTTTTAACTATATCTAATAGCAAACATTTCGTCAGATGGGGTTATCAAATTTTTTAAACATTATATTTTGTCTTGGCAACAGTCAGTCGTGGCTACCCCTACAAAAAAAACGAATGTTGACTGAAGCCAGTTTTGCAGGATTTGATACAACCTTACCCAATTCTTTTCATAGTTAATAGAGGAGGGTGTTTATTGCCAATCTGGCAAATTAAGTGACTCTCAATTAAGTTGGCGATGTCTGACAAGCAGTTACGCTTGAGAGGAAGTTTAATAAACCTCTTTGCCTTCAGCCTCCCTCTCCTAGTAGGATACTGCTCGTTATTCAGGCATGTTACCCCTCACACCAGGATTGATTTTTTAGGGTTAAATCTAGCATATCTCAAAGGTTATTTCATAGGAAAATGAGAGATGTACCAAATGAGGGGTGTGACCCCCTACTGCCTCGCTGTATCTTACCACGAGGGGATTTTAAGGCTCTCCCTTAGAAAAGGAGAGGTTTGAAGAAGGAAAAGTTTGAGTGGAGGTTTCATTGATGAAAGCTTTTTGAGAAAGAGGTCAAATCACCTTGCTCGAACTCACATCGGTTGATGTCTCGGTAATGTCTACGATGGGCTACCTCTGGGCATCTCATCCAGCCAAGCAAACTGGATCGTTTTAAATAAATTTTTGGGAAAATTACTTATGCGCCATCTCAAATTTGCGCCGAGTTGGTTGCGGCTTTTAATTCTTTTTTTGTTGACGATGAGTATATTGTTTCGCTTTTTTAACCTTGATGGCAAGGTTTACTCATATGATGAGACTTATACATCATTGCGGATTTCTGGGTTTACCATAACTGAAGTCAAACAGCAAATTTTTAATAATCGTGTTATTGCCAAAGAAAGTTTTGCTAAATTTCAAGGTGCAAATCCAGAAAAAAGTTTAAATGACACAATTATGTCTTTGGCGAGAGAAGATTCTCAGCATACGCCGTTGTATTACATAATCGCTAGATTGTGGACGGAAATCTTTGGTAATTCGGTAACAGCAATCAGAAGTTTATCTGCATTCATTAGCTTCCTAGTTTTTCCTTGTGTTTATCGGCTATGTCGAGAATTATTTGATGTGCCATTACCCATTCCTGGTGTAGCGATCGCACTTATGACTATCTCTCCAATTCACTTAGTATATGCCCAAGAAGCACAAGAATATATTCTCTGGTTAATCACTATCTTACTATCTAGCACTTCACTACTGCGAGCAATGAAGTTGCAAGCACAAGATAAAGATGAACTAACAAAACAACAACCAGATTTTTTCGGTGCTTGGAGTATTTATGCAATAACTTTAGCCATTAGTCTTTATACATTTCTTTGGAGTGGATTTATAGCACTTGCTCATGGAATTTATGTGATTGCTACAGCCAAATTTCAGTTGACTGAAACTGTGAGAAATTATTTGCTAGCATCACTAGTAAGTTTCTTAGCTTTTATGCCTTGGATGACAGTTGCGATCGGTGAATTTTTTCAATTTCTAATTTCAGGAGAGAAAACAACAACACAGTCATCTTTGATACCTATAATTCCATTTTTATTGATGCAGAGCAGTCGGATTTTTTTTGATATAAATTTGACATTACAAAATCCTCTGACATATTTAATTACACCAATTTTTTTAATTTTGGTAGGATATGCAATTTATTTTCTTTGTCTTACCACTAGTTCTAAAGTCTGGTTATTTATTATTACATTGATTGTAGTGCCAGCACTGCCAATAATACTACCATATTTAAATGCTGGGGGTATTCGATCTTTTACTGAACCATATTTAATACCATTTTATTTAGGAATCCAACTAGCTGTTGCTTATCTACTAGCTACGCAACTATATAATGGCAGCATGTCACGTCGAAGCAGCTGGCACATAATCATGGGATTGTTGATTATTTGTGGCCTGATTTCTTATAAGGTGAATTCCCAAGCAGAAACTTGGTGGAATAAAAGTATGAATTATGGCAATCTTCAATTTGCCCAAATTATCAATCAGAGTAATAGCCCACTTTTGATGAGTAATTCTTTAGACAATAATTATGGGCATGTCTTTTCTCTAAGCTATCTGTTGGAACCAAAAGCGCGGTTTTTGTTGGTGAATAATCAAAAAATTCCAAAAATTCCTAAAGAGTTTGCTGATGTATTTTTACTCAATCCTTCAGACAATTGGCGCGAACGAATAGAAAAAAAGTATAACGTCAAAACAGATATTGTTTACGGTGATAATTATTACTCTGTTTGGAAATTGGCTAAAGTTCGTAATTTACGCCGACGTGATATGCCATTAAATAATAAATTATCTGCTAGTTTAAAAGATATATTTATTTGCTGAGAATCAGTTATACATAAAAAAATAAATATTAAGCAAATTCTCAGCTTAAATTAATTTAACTAATGGTATGATGTCTTAAGATTTTTCCAAGCCAGAACTATAATATTTTATCATTTGGCCAATGTTACGGGTATAGTTATTGCAACTGACAAAAAGAATGCTGCCAGTGAAAAATACTTATTTTTATTTATATTTGAATATTCCAGGTATCAATAATTTATCAAAAGGTGTTCTATGCAAATAACAGATATTTTGGGTATTTTACATCCGGCGATCGCAGTTATTTTTGTGTTTCCGCTCATCGGTATAGTAGTTAAGTTTGCTTGGCAGACACGTCAACGTCGATTGCAAATTTTAGCTGGAAGTAAGAGCAAAATTCCTCCAGTTGTGGGCGTAGAACACAAGCAATTAGGTGAATGGTTAACAAGTGGAGTGGTTGGACTAACTTTAATAGGATTATCTTACCCTATTGGCAAAAATATTATCAAAAATCAATTGTGGAATCAAACACCTGTCCAAGTTGTGTTTATTCTGTTAATATTTGTCGGCATTATCGCTTCTTTAGCGCTACTTTATCGCGCTCAGCAGCGAGTATGGCGAGGAATTTTTGCCACTTTAACTGGTGCAGGTTTAATAATTCTAGGTTTTCAGGATGGAGTATTTCGGCGCGACAATGAGTGGTACTGGTCACATTTTTATATTGGGATGACCGCAGCAATGTTGATGGTTTTTTCGTTAGCAATTGTGCAAGATATTTATGTTGATAAATCCAATCGCTGGCGCATCATCCATACGATTTTAAATTGTATTGCTTTATTGCTATTTATTGGACAAGGTATAACAGGAATACGAGACTTAATAGAAATTCCCCTGAGTTGGCAAGAACAGTACATTTACCAGTGTGATTTTGCTAATCAAACTTGTCCAACGCCAAACCCTCAAGCGCCAAAATAGGTAGAGAGTAGGGGAGTTAACAATTCAAAATTCAAAATGACGCTCGCGGACACGGCTTAGCTGCGCTAACAAAATTCAAAATTGAAGACATTTCAGAAGGGGACTGTTACGTCAGATACGGTTTAATTCTCTGCTGTTTTCAGCAGTAAGTGAAACTCACAATCCAATTAGTTTCGTGGCAGTGTAACTGCTATCAGCCAGAAATCTTTGATTAACTGTAGAACTTGAATGAACTGGAAGACATCAATAGGTTTTGTTACATAGCAATTAGCACTCAGATGATAAGAACGTAGTATATCTTGCTCATCATTAGAAGTAGTAATTACGATAACAGGAATGGATTTCAGATTTGGGTCTGATTTGATTTCTGTTAACACTTCGCGTCCATCCATTCCTGGGAGATTCAGGTCAAGCAGTATTAAGTCTGGACGGAGAGCATTAGCAAACTCTCCTTGCTCCCGCAAGTAGTTCATAGCACTTTCACCATCTTCAACCCAGTGCAAGTTGTTGGCGATTCTGGCATTCAAGAAGCCTTTGATAGTGAGGTTTGCATCGCTAGGAGAGTCTTCAACTAGCAAAATTTCAATAGGTCGGGATGCCTGATCGTCAACCATGCAGTTAGTAAAGAGCTATTAATTTCGATATGTAGTATGTATCTTTTAAAGAATACCTTACTTTGTATTGAGGGTAAAATAAAATACAGTTCCTACACCAGGCTCAGACTCAGCCCAGATGCGGCCACCATGTCGCTCGACGATTTTTTTGCAGATAGCCAGACCAATACCTGTGCCAGGAAATTCTCGACGAGTATGAAGGCGTCGGAAAACTTCAAAAATCCGCTCAAGATACTGAGACTTAATACCGATGCCATTATCCCGTACTGAGATCAGCCATTGGGAGCGTGGAGTGGAGAGTTCTCCTTCTGCTTCCCTTTCTGTTGTCAGGACGCCAATGTGAATTTGTGGTGGTTTTTGTCGCCGGAACTTGATGGCATTGCCGACCAGATTTTGGAATAGTTGCACCATTTGGGTTTTGTCTGCGAGTAGCTTTGGCAAAGGGTCATGAGTGATGATGGCTTCACTTTCGGCGATCGCTACATATAAATTACTTAGAGCTAGACTCAGCGCGGTATTACAATCAACAAGGACAAATTCCTGACCACGAGTCCCCACGCGAGAATAAGCTAATAAGTCTTGAATCAAATGCTGCATCCGCTTTGCCCCATCTACAATGTAAGCCAAGTATTCTTTGGCAGAATCATCTAGACAGTGTTGATATTCCTTCTCTAATAATTGGGTATAACCCGCCACAGCTCGCAATGGTTCTTGTAAATCGTGGGATGCTACATAGGCAAACTGCTCTAACTCTTGGTTGGAGCGTTGTAGATCTTGATTAAGCTTTTGTAATTCTGCTGTTCGTTCCCGAACTTTGATTTCTAGTTCCTCATTGACCCCTTGTAGTGCCTGTTGCGCTAGTTTGCGTTCTGTAATGTCCGTGTAAGTGCCTATCCACTCTTGAATCTCGTTGTTGGCATCTAAAACAGGAACTGCACGGGCGGCAAAAAATCGATAGCTGCCATCCGCAACCTGCACGCGATACTCACTAAAGTAAAGATTTTTAGTTTTTATTGCCTCAGTCCACAACAACTGTGTCAACTCTCGATCTTCAGGATGAATTGCATTGAGCCATCCCCATCCCTTGACTTGGGCATCAGTTTGCCCAGTCAAAGCTATCCAAGATGAGAACTCTTTTGGCATCCCGTTACTATCAGATGTCCAGACAGCCTGAGAAGTAGCAATCACCAGTGAGCGATAGCGTCTTTCACTCTCTTCTAGAGCAATTTCTGCCAATTTGCGACGAGTGACATCTTGAAAGAGAATTGATATTCCTTCCGCTGAGGGGTACATATAATATTCAATCCAGCGGCCGAACGGTGCATAATATTCTTCCATGTGAATAACTCGCTGTTCTGCCGCAGCCTGATGGTAAATTTGATAAAACTTATATTCGACAGTTTCAGGGAATACTTCCCAGACGTTTTTACCAATCAAATCTGTTGAGCGGCGATTAAATATTTGTTCGGCTTTGTGATTGATGTAGGTATAGCATGAGTCGCGATCAAGGGCAACAAAAGCATCTGTAATAGTTTCTAAAATATCTGCCAGTTTTGCTTTTGCAGCTTGCTGTTCCAGACGAATAGCTTCTTGTGATAAAGCCTTGTTCATCTGAATTTGCTTTTGCAGCAGTGAGTAAACCACAATTAGTAAAACCACACTCAAAACATATCCCAGACTTAATACAATAACGATTTCCTGAAAAAGATCTTTAGTGACTGCTGTTCGCTCTTGTAATATGTTTTTTTCCTCATTTTCCATTGCTTGGCTGATTGCCTTAATTTGTTTGTCTATCTCTATGCACCGAATAACAATAGCTATTTGAGTTGGCTTATCTAAACTTTTTTGCTCAAATAAATTGATGGACTGTTCAAGCAGAGAAAATTTTTGTGCAATCAGAGGTTCGAGCGTATCAAGTCGCCTTTGTTGATTAGAGTTATCACTGCTTAGTCGCCGCATGGCTTTAAGCATTTGGTAAACTTCCTGCTTCTGCTTTTTATAGGTTTCTCGGTAAACTGTGTCTTCTGTGAAAATGTAGCTACTTCGTGCGCTTTCAGCATTACCGAGTCCAATACGTACATGATCTATGGATTCTAAAACTTGTTGAATATCAACTACCCATCGCCTTTCTGCCGTTAACCTTTGAATACTTAAGTAGGAAGCTGTTGCGACACCAGACATTAGCAATAATGCCAAGCTAAAACCACCGACAACAAATTTTTCTGATAATTTGTTCATAGATACTCGCACAAATCAGTTCTAGCTCTCACAGGACACTCTGGCGTCCCTTAAATTAAATAATACTAGTATAATTAGCGAGATTTTTTGAAGAAATTATACAAATAAAATTATTTATTTTAGCTGTTGACAAGCTTGTAGCTAACTAACAGCGATCGCATCCTGTTAAGCTGAACCGTTGGAAATTTAGTTTTTTCCAATCTTCACCTTAATCTCGAACTTCTCCACTACGTTGAAATCTGCGTTAGCTTACCCCTCCGGGGAAGCAAGCTACGCGAAGCTTCTCGTAGAGAAGGTATCACTCTATTTTTCCTTGTCAATGCCTATCGCAAAAAAAGAGTGGATAATTGTGGTGTAATAACCACATATCCACTCTCAACTTACTGGATTAAACTCATTAAAAAACCGCCACAAAATAATTAAAACTTGGGAAGGTTGAAATTAATTAACGTGACTCAGTTCCTTGATTGGGGCTGCCTTGTACAGTATCATTTTCTGGCGCTTCTGGGGTAGCAGTAGTTTTAGCATCACTTTTTTCAGCATCGCCAGTTTTGCGGGTAGCTTCGTCAAGTGTAGTTTGGTAGCCACCAGAAGAAGTGGGTGTAGTATCTTGATTACTAGATTTTTGTTGTTCAGACATTATTAGATTCCTAATCATTCACTCTTAGGAGTATCTTAAGAAGATGAGCGCTGTGTTTTCATCTATCTAGAATATAGTTATGGCTGATATACCCCTCTATCGAAAGTATTATTTAATAGTAATTATGTATGCTTATGAAAATTTAGAAATATATAATTAGTCATTAGTGAACCCCAAAAAGCCACTAGTGATTAAGGGAAAACTAGAAACGGATTTTTTATCCAAAATACTTTTGAAATTCCTTGATTAATTAATTACCAGAAAATGCATAGCGACTTGAGTGTGATTGACTCAAAAGTATGGTGTGATAATTGTGATATAAGCTACTAAAACATAATTAATGAATCAAAGTAATATATCATTACCACCTGAGTGTGTGCTTCGCAAGGCAAGATCTGGGGATCAGTGGTCGATTCGATTGCTAGTGTTTTCAGCGAAACTCGACCCTACGCAATTAAATTGGCAGCAATTTTGGGTAATTGAATGCGATGCCTACGGCGGGCAAAGCCTACGCCATCTGGTAGCATGTGGACAATTACGTAATTTCTCAGGGGCGCAAGAACTTGGTAGTTTAGTCGTTGCATCAGCTTGGAGAGGTCGCGGTTTGGGTACTTTACTAACCCAGCATTTGATTAGCACAGCAACGCAACCACTTTATCTTGAATGTTTGGGTCAGGGATTGGCAGAGTTTTACAATCGCTTTGGTTTTGTGCCAATATCTTTTGCAGACCTACCACAATTTCCCAAGACAAAAGTCTCTTCTGCACTCAAGGATAAATTTAGATTCTCACAATTAGCTAAAAAGCTACTCAGAGTTCCTGTGGTGTTTATGGAGTATCGTCCTAATTCTTAATTAAGTAAGATATACACAACAAAGCTTGATATCAGTTGTTTCCAACCCTTTACTTCCCGTTTTCAAATCCGAGGTTTAGCAAAAATCGTTAGCAACACAGGCCCCAATAAGTAATGGTGACTCAAACACAATAGCCCAGCAGAGGAACCTAGAAGCTGACGTTGATTAGGGCTATAGAGTCGAATTCCACGAGGAGAAATTGGCAATAGTTGAGGTTGTGCGTCTTTTTTGGAAGTAATGTCAACCAAATAAAAGCATCCACCAGGAGAAAGTACCCGTGATATCTCACTAACCACCTGTTGAGGTTCTAAATAATGCAAAAAGCTGATGGTGCTGAAAACAGCATCAAACTGACCCTCAGCAAAAGGAAGAGACTCAGCTTTGCCTTCAACATAAATCAAGCGTGGATGGCGGCGGTTGGTCAGTCTTGCCATCCGCAACATATTAGCAGATAAATCTAATCCGGTGCCTTGCAGATCGGGAAACTCAGTGGCAAGGCGCTCAAGTAAACGTCCAGTACCACACCCTATATCGAGTACATTTGCTCGCTCTGGTAAATTGACGTACTCTAGCAATCGTTTGTGGATAGCTCGATAAAACACTGAAGGAAACAGCCAATCATAGCTTGGCGCCCAGCGATCGAAAAGGAACTTTTTATTATTAAGAAAGTCATAGGTCATTAGTTTTCGCAGCTTACCTAAAGCTCAATGCTTTTTTAGGGTAAGTAGCTGCGCCTCCTTTGAAGTTGGTTAACTATAGCTTTGCAGTCCAGCAATATCTAGCCTAACGTTTGGCAAAATACTTATGCTTACTTTGGCAAATTATCTGGAATTTTGGCACTTGAATGTGTAGTTAACAGTGTTCCTAGAGAGCCTAGCCATCTCTGTAGAAAACCAAAAAAAACCAGCAATCAGCGCATAAAACTATTAAACCCGACCGTATGTATTGATATAGGTTCAAATAAAACAAACCCAATCTATTTTAAAAATATCAAGGAGAGCAATTATGTCAAGCTTTATGCAAATCCGGTTACACAAAGATTTCTTGCACCCAGTCCGCGAGTGGTTGGAAGCAGTAGAAATTCATAACTCCAAATTGGCTCATTTTCTCTGCAAGGCTATTCCTGCTCAGTGTCCATTTGAACGAGACATCACTGTATTTGGTCGGAAGCTATTTCACATTCCACCAATGTGTAAATTAAATCCTCTGTACGAGGAAGTAGTTGGATTGCGTTTCAGAGCACTCTGTTATCTTGCCGATGAATGCGGTGAAGATGTCACAGCCTATTGTTAATAGTTAGTTGTATCGTTGTTTGATTTAGCAGCCATCGGTAATTGCAGATTCACGGTTGTTACTTACTCAGATTTATACTAAGCTAGCGTACACCTAATTAGATGTCTGGCTATTTAGTAGCTGACACCTGGCTAAAGTGCTTCTAAACCGTATTGTTCCTTACCGTACCCTGCTGAAATCATTAACATCATCATGACGCACATCTTACTGATTGAAGATGAAGTCAAACTGGCACGATTTATTGAATCGGAGTTGAATTATGAAGGTTATCAAGTTAGCATCGCCTACGATGGATTAACTGCACTTACCGCAGCACGGGAGTTGCATCTAGATTTAGTGATTTTAGATTTGATGCTACCTGGTTTATCAGGGTTGGAAATTTGCCATCGTCTGCGAAGTATTAGTTATGAAGTGCCAATAATCTTATTAACCGTCAAAGATGAAGTGAGCGATCGCATTGCAGGCTTAGACGCTGGTGCTGATGATTACCTAGTTAAACCCTTCAGCATTGATGAATTATTAGCCAGAGTCCGCACTCACCTGCGAAGAAGATATCAAGCAGACACCGCAGATATTTTAGAATTTGAAGACCTGAGTCTAAATCGTCGCACACGCCAAGTGTACCGATGTCAGCGGTTAATTGAATTAACGGCTAAGGAATTTGATTTACTGGAATATTTTCTTATCCATCCGCGACAAGTAATTACATGCCATCGCATTTTAGAGGAAGTCTGGGGTTACGACTTCACAAGTGATGCCAACATCATTGAGCCATACATCCGCTACCTGCGGCTGAAACTTGAAGCCAATAATGAAAAGTGCCTTATTCAAACCGTCACTGATGTCGGCTATACATTGGGTGCTTAGTGGGTATTGGGAGTATGGGAGGAGTGGGAAGCTTTGTTATAATCTCCCCACACTCCCAGTCTTAAATAATGCAAAAACCCAAAATTTTTCTATATTAGGAGAATTTTGGGTTTTTGGCAATCTCAGCAACAACTCATGCAACTCAGAGTTAATTGTATTAGGATGCACAAAGTTGTCATCATTCAAAATCTCAAGTGGCATGACGTATTTAGAAACAGCGGCGCAATTTTACCGCGAAGTCGCCCAAACCCCAGAAGTTGGACTTTGTTGTGTGCAAAGTACACCCCTGCAACTACCGGGATTAAAAATTCCTTTGCCAATGCAGGAAATGAACTATGGTTGTGGTACCACTGTTCACTCAACTGAACTAGGAAACCAACCTACTGTGCTGTATGTTGGTGTTGGTGGTGGCTTAGAAGCCTTGCAGTTCGCTTATTTTTCCCGTTATGCAGGTGCTGTAATTGCCGTTGAACCAGTTGCCGCTATGCAAGAAGCCGCTGCACGCAACCTAGAAATTGCTGCTCAAGAAAACCCCTGGTTTGACACCAGTTTTGTAGAAATCAGAGAAGGCGATGCTTTCAGCTTACCCGTTGGTGATGCTACCGTTGATATCGTTGCACAGAATTGCCTTTTCAACATCTTTGAACCAGAAGATTTAACTCGTGCTTTAAAAGAAGCGCATCGGGTATTAAAGCCAGGTGGACGTTTGCAGATGAGCGATCCAATTGCTACTCGTCCAATTCCAGTACATCTCCAAGAAGATGAGCGACTCAGAGCTATGTGTTTATCAGGGGCACTCACCTATGAAGAGTATACTGAACGGATTACAAATGCTGGCTTTGGTCAAGTTGAAATTCGTGCGCGTCGTCCTTACCGTCTACTAGATTCCCAGACTTATAATTTAGAAGAAAACCTACTTTTAGAAAGTCTAGATTCTGTTTGTTTTAAGGTTGCTATTCCAGAAGACGGTGCTTGTATTTTCACGGGTAAAACAGCAATTTATGCTGGTTCGGAACCCTTCTTCGATGATTCAGCAGGTCATTTACTTCAACGGGGTATTCCCGCAGCCGTGTGCGATAAAACTGCTGCTAAACTTGCAACTATCAAGCCAGCAGAAATAATTGTTACTGATTCCACTTGGCATTATAGCGGTGGTGGTTGCTGTTAATTTTTTAATAATTCAGTTGTCAAAAGGAGATAGTGCGGTCTTAGGATCTCTCCAAGTAGGGCAAATGCCGTTCAGGATTCAGAATAATTCTGTACAACTGAAAAAGTGAATGTAAAATTCAATATTTGAAAAATTATTCTGGATTCTGACTTTTTATTTATAAACCCCAAAATGTTGTTAATTAGTTTATTTTTAGCTACGCTTTTTTTAGCATATTCAAATGGTGCTAATGACAATTTCAAAGGTGTAGCAACACTATTTGGTAGCCGAACATGTAGTTATCAAACAGCAATTTTGTGGTCAAGTTTTACAACTTTTGCTGGTGGCGTATCTGCAACTTTTTTAGCAAGTACATCAATTAAAATTTTTTCAGGAAAAGGACTAGTGCCAAATGCGATCGCCAATGCACCAGAATTTCATTTAGCAGTGGCGATCGCAGCTGGTTTAACTGTGCTCATCGCTACATTCATGGGCTTTCCTATTTCCACAACTCACAGTTTAATAGGTGCTATTGTTGGTGCTGGATTAGTAGCGGTCGGACTCAAAGTTAATTTTGTAGCTTTGGTAACTTCTTTTATTTTGCCTTTATTATTCGCTCCAATTATTGCTATTTTATTAGGAGCAGGACTTTACAGTTTATTTGACTATGTTAATTCTAAATATCACCTATCATTTAACCAAAAAATAGTTGATGCTTGTCATTTTTTGAGCGCTGGAATTATCAGCTTTGCTAGAGGATTAAATTATACTCCTAAGATTGTCTCCCTCATTTTGATTATTGAATATTTTTCAATTCAGGGAGGAATGATCACCATAGCGATCGCAATGGCACTTGGCGGTTTACTCAACTCCCAAAAAGTTGCAATAACCATGAGTGAAAAGATTACTTCAATGAATTATACTCAAGGCTTATCAGCAAATATAGTAACCGGAGTTCTGACTATCATAGCTAGCCAGTTTGGGCTTTTGGTTTCCATAACTCACCTTTCAGTGGGTTCTATTTTTGGAGTTGGACTGATTCCTAAAAAATTTAATGCGCGTGTTTCCTATCAAATACT
This sequence comes from Nostoc sp. CCY 9925, assembly GCF_963920935.1. Lineage (NCBI taxonomy): Bacteria > Bacillati > Cyanobacteriota > Cyanophyceae > Nostocales > Nostocaceae > Nostoc > Nostoc sp. CCY 9925. The sequence continues at coordinate 80,860 of NZ_CAWUDO010000033.1, forward strand.
AATGTCCTGGATTTTCACTTTACCTATTGCCGCAGTTATTAGTGGAGTAACGTACAGATTATTACAGGGCTAAAAATATTCAATATATTTCGCTTATCTTCAAGGAGTAGTAACTAATGCAGACTAAATTAACAAATACACTAGAGACATCTGTAACGGAATTCCAAAACAAACTTAATTATCCTTTAAGAAAAAAAAGAATTACTGTTTTACAAATTAATCTTGGTAAGCGCTGTAACTTGGCTTGTAAACACTGTCATGTTGAAGCTAGCCCAAAACGTACAGAAGAACTTTTTCCAGAAATTTGTGAACAATTGATTTCACTAATCTATAGATTTCCAGAAATAAAAATTGTGGATTTGACTGGTGGTGCACCTGAAATGAATTATGGGTTTAAACCACTAGTAGAAGCTGCAAAGTTAACGAATAAACAGGTAATTGTCCGTTCTAACTTAACAATTTTTTTTGAAAATAGTTTTGACGATTTACCAGAATACTTTGCTAAAAATCAACTAAAAATTGTAGCTTCTCTTCCCTGCTATCTAGCAGATAATGTTGAGAAAATGCGCGGTGCTGGTGTCTTTGATAGTTCAATCAAAGCTTTGCAGTGGCTTAACAAACTCGGCTATGGTAAAGAGCCAAACTTAATTTTGGACTTGGTATTTAATCCTCAGTTGCCTACAGAGGAAAAATTTTCTTTAGCTCCAGAACAGAGCAACCTAGAACAAGATTATAAAACTTTCTTACAGGAACATTTTAATATTGTGTTTAACAACCTCTTCACCATTACCAATCTGCCAGTTGGTAGAACCAAAATGCATTTAGAACGAAAAAAACTCTATACCAACTATTTGCAGTTTTTAGAATCACATTTTAATCCCGGTACTATCGAATATTTAATGTGTCGCGATGAACTTTCAATTGATTATCTAGGTAATGTATATGATTGTGACTTTAACCAGATGATGAATTTGCCTGCGAAAACTCGTAACGGTGAAATCTTGACAGTTGCCAAATTGCTAGAGGCTGGTAGTTTAGACCTGATTAATGAAGTACAAACCGCTGCTTATTGCTATGGTTGTACTGCTGGCTGTGGTTCCAGCTGTGGTGGTGCTTTGCTCTAAAGCCAGCAAAAATAAATGCCAGGCGATTATAAATTACACCTACTTCAAGCCGTAAAAGGACAATTTTGTTACAAATTACGTTAGGTATCTAATACTAATAGTCTGCTGAGTTTATCATGATAATTACTTAAGTCTCCTTACACCACACTAAAAAGCCGTTGGATTGCCTAAATTTCCACGGCTTTTATTTGGTCTTATTTTTATTTGAGTCTAAGCTGGTTAGTGGGCAAATAAAAAGCCTCTCTTATGTAGTTAGAGAGACTTTTTATGTTTAAAAATAAACCTGGCATCGAGCTATTTTAGCGTAGGGCAACCCCTAAACTATCGTTGCC